>JAFGTN010000409.1 GCA_016934075.1 Pirellulales bacterium | reverse complement strand
GCTCGTCGAAGAGACACAAATTTCGATAAATGCCGTCGAGCGTTCTTTCTGTGCCTCCGTCGATCGGTCCCCATGCACTCGATGCGGTGGCCGCCGCTTTGCGTTTGGCCATCCGCGAGGCGGCCACCTCGCGCGGGCCGGACATGATGCCGTTGACCCACCACTCGGTCCATTCGCCCGAGACTTCGGGAATATCCTTGCCGACATGTTTTTTCAACTCCTCCAGAGCGGGGCCCGCCGTGGTGAAAATCAATTGCGGTTTAAGCTTCAATCGGTTCCAGGTGGCCACGAAATCGGCCAGGTGCTGCACGGGCGGATCGTTGTCCATCCGCCAACGGTTGGTGTCCTGCATCAGCAATACTGGACAATCGTAGCCGCCCTTCTCGATGGATTTCAAATGCCCAAGCGCCCTGGCATGCGCGGCACGGACGCCTGCCTCGTCAGACGGATACGACTCGCCCGGACGCGGCGGGCGGAACTCGGTCGATGCCACCTCGGGCACGGGCCCCACTCGCCATCCGGAGTCGTGAAAAGCCGTAAATGCGGAAGCGTAGGGAACTCCCAAATACACAAACAGCCGCCGCCCGTCGGGCATTTTCCACCAAAATGCCTTACGTCGTGGAAAGGGTTCGCGACAGAACCACGAGTTAGATGCCATCCATAAATTTTTCACGCCACGATCCAATAAAGCCACTGCACCGGCGCGAGGCATTCCGGTTACATCGACCTGCATGGCCGTTGTCGGCGCGGCCGCCTTCCACACTTCTTCCGGCATCCAGTGCGTCATCTTCCTCCATTCGGCCGCTGAAAGCGTGGCCTGCTGGTTCATGGCCAATCCCATGATTTCGAGCTGGCCGGACTTAATGACCTTTAACAGATCCTTCCGTCGCTCGAGCGAAGCCTTCTGCCACCAGTCGTTCACGGCCAACGTGCCCTCGGCCGTCCAATAGAACCGGTCCGACGCCGGTCGTTGCATGGTATTCAACGCCGCGTCTATAGCCACGTCCAGATAACGAACCTGCTGGTCGCGACAAACCGAGGGATGATCGGTGAACCCGATATCGGTATGAGTCGTGTGGATCAGATAAATCCGCTCGATCTTTCCGGAATAATCCTCGCCCGCCTTACTTTCGACCACGCCGGTTGTTATGACGAACGCAAAAACAAGAGAAGCGTTGATAATTGCAAAGTGCCTGAACATAGTCGTATAACCTTTCATGGGAACCAACAAAATGAAAATATTACACTATTTTATGTCGTGAAATTTCGGATGAGATCTTATTATACAGCATTCTATTCGGAAGGCACCCGGTTTAGCGGTGTCCGATAAATTACTTGTGCTAAAGAGTTCCAGCCTTCCCCGTGTAGCCAAGATAGCCTCACCACAAAACGGGAAGTTCTTTATAGGCCACCCCATAATGGGGAAGAGTCCTAATTTTTGCAAATCCGGCTACGAATTTATGCCCAAGCCAATTAGTTGAAGCGTTCCCGATTTTTCTCTAATGTGCAGATTTTTATGCACATGGCTATTGACAACAGCCGGTAAATGTGCAGAATAATCTGCATATATGAGATCCCGCTTTTTTGAAGTGCGGGCATAGCCTATGCCGGGAGGTGCATGATGGCACGCTTTACCGACGGTGAAATGGAAGTGATGCGAATTCTCTGGGAGCACGGCGAGTTGAAACCGGCCGAGATCCAGGAGCTTTTTCCTCGTCCGATCAAAAACGCCGCTTTGCGATCTTATCTAACCATCCTGGTCGAAAAGGGGCATCTGACGCGGCGGGGTAAGGGCAAGGCCTTCTACTATCGAGCCAAGACCAAACGCGAATCGACGTTCAGGTCCATGCTGGGCGATCTGGTCGACACGTTTTGCGACGGATCTAGCGAAGCCTTGCTGTGCCATCTCTTAGCCAAGGAAAAGCTGTCGCCAGAGGAACTGCTCGAACTGCAACGCATGGCCCGGGACGAATCGGCCGACGGCGATTCGTCCAAGAAGTCCGTTACGCCAAAGAAAACAAAGAAAACCAGGAGGACCAAGTCGTGAACGCATTACCGATGACCTTCGACGGATTGCATCCCATACTCGATCTCCCGGTTTGGGGGCTATTGCTATTGAAGATAACCGCGGTTCTGTCGGCCGCGTGGCTTGGCCACCTGGTGCTCGTGCGGGCAAATCCGCGTTGGCTGGTGCTTTTGTGGCGCGTGACGGCTGTCGGACTGGTTGCTTTGCCGGTGGCGGCGTGGATGCTGCCGACATTGGAAATTTCGGTACCACAGCCACCGGAGATCGAAACAACAACTTCCGTCGCCTCGATAAACAAGAACCCGTCGGCCGATCCTGCCGGTAATGCGACCATTCCGCTCGGAACGCCTTATTATCCGCCTGAGTCAAACACAGTGCACTTCTTGCCCACGATTACAAACAATCAGCCATCCGTAGAAACACCAGACCAAGCCCAGTCGCCGCCAATGCAAACGCCGGTTCCGGTAGAACAAAAATCTCCTCCTATCGTCAACTGGTCGGCCTTGCTCCTGGCCGTGTGGTTGGGGGAGATCGTCTTACTGGGACTACGCCTGTGCCTGGGGTATTATCGGATTTCAACACAAGCCCGTCACGCGGTGCAAGCGCCGCAAGCAGTTTGCGATGAATGCCGTCGCGTAGCCCGTGCCATGGGCTGGCGCGGTGGCGTCGATGTGGCGCAATCAACGCTTGTCGCGTCACCTTTCCTTTGCGGAATTCGCCGGCCGCTGCTGCTTTTGCCGGCGAGGATGTGCGATGAATCATACCACAAGGACCTGCCGGGCATCTTGGCCCACGAACTGTCGCATGCGCGTTCGCACGACGTACTTTGGAACGCGTGCTTGCAGTTGATTGCGGTGATTATTTGGTTCCATCCCCTGGCCTGGAGAATGCGCACTGCTCACTTGGCGGCCTGTGAACTGGTTAGCGACGCCACGTCCGCCAACTTCGTAGGCGATGTAACCGGCTACTGCCGCACCCTCGCCCGCGTGGCCGTCGAGACCAACGCCACGATGCCTGCCTCCGGAATTGCAATGGCCAGGACCTCCGGTATCGGCCGCCGTCTGAGCGCGCTGAAAAAAAGAGTTTTTCACATGCCCTTGCGACGTCGTAGCGTCTTGGCGTTCGGCATGGCCGCTTTTCTGGGCGTAGCGTTGCTAGGTGCATTACAATTCGCGCTGGCCGCGCCTTCACCGGCCGAGTTCGTTGAAACGGCTATAGAAAAAAACAAAGTAGAAGCGGAAACGCCTCGGGCGGATCGCGAAATCAAGTCGGCTGCGACCACGGACAGTCGTGGCTCGACGGCAGTTTATAAATTCACCGACTTGGGCGCATTGCCCGGCGGTGTGGAGAGCAACGCCACCGGTATAAACTCGCGAGGACAGGTCGTGGGCCGGTCGGCCACGGGCGGTCCGATTGGAAAGCACGGCTCCCGGGCATTTCTTTACGATAATGGAAAAATGACCGACCTGGGCACGCTCGGAGGCGAGAAAAGCAATGCCATCGCCATCAACGACAGCGGGCAAATCGTGGGGAAGTCCGACACGACCGAAGGCGATAGCCACGCTTTCCTTTACAGCGACGGCAAGATGACCGACCTGGGCACGCTTGGTGGCCACAGCATTGCTGTAGATATCAATGCGTCGGGAGTGGTGGTAGGCGAATCTGCAACAACAAAAGGCATGAGCCGTGCTTTTGTTTATGAAGATGGGAAGATGACCGCTTTGGAAATACCCGATAGTTCCTACTATTTTGCTCGTGCTATCAACGCCGGCGGACAGATTGTTGGGCGGGCCGATATATTGTATCCTTCATCCTTTGATTCTCAACCAACCGCCTTCATTTATAGCGACGGCAAAATAACCGATCTGGGCACAATACCCAACGGCATATCCGCCACCCCCTACGACATCAATGACGCCAGACAGGTCGTCGGCGCGGCCACCTATGGCGATGATCGATACCGGCATGCATTCCTTTACAGCAATGGTAAGATGATCGACCTGGGAACCCTAGATGTGGGCGCCATGGGCGGTTCTCACAGTGAGGCCTACGGCATCAATAACCGTGGTGATGTGGTAGGCGAATCCAATGGCCGCGCGTTTATTTACCGCGACGGTAAGATGAACGACCTGAACAACATGATCGAGCCGGATTCGAACTTTATTCTGATGGCGGCTGTCGACATCAACGACCGTGGACAAATTGTCGGCCGCGGATGTATCGCCAACGGCGACATCCACGCGTTTTTGCTGACGCCCGTGAGTGTTAAGCCGAAAAAAAATACAGAAGAACATCCTACATCTAACAATAAAGCAAATAGTTCCACCAACGAAGCAAAAATGGTATTTCAAACCGCGATGAAGGAAATCGAGAACAACTACAAGAACTTGCGAACCGTGGTTGTTACCTATGAGCAATTGCATATCGATCCGTCGGTTGATCGTCGGAAAAAGGTGGAAGGCAAAACCGGTAAAGGCACACATTTTTCAACGACCGTGGCTCCGATTCACATCAGTCGACGTGCTGTTACTATAGAAGGCGACAACTTGCGGGCCGAGTCATACGAAAGGGTTGGAAATGATTGGAATCATAGTGAAACGATGGTGCGCAAGGGAGGAGAATGGACGACATTTGCACGGAACAGCAATTTTGCCCAGCGCAAACCTGCAGAGCACCTGGGCAGTCTCTTTCCGTTAGATCCGCGTGATTTCGGCGGTCTGGACCAACGCTATGGACTGCTTGAGCAGATGCGGCGGAGCGAGGCAAAGGGCTTTAGCCGAACAGGTGGCATTGCTGAGGTTGTTGCGGAAATTGTGAACCGACCGCGATACGGATACCAACCGGAGCAGAGGTTCACTTATTTGTTCGACACGCGTAGAAACTATCTTCCCAGGCAGGTGATCCGTCACTATCCCGACGGAAGCATTAATGTCTTAAGCGAGTTATCCTATGAAGAAGTAGCGCCGGGCAAGTCATGGTACGTGCGAGAATTATCGCAGAAGTATTTTGCGAAAGCAGTGGCGAAGAATCCCGATTCCAACGGCTGGCATCAGCTTCTGGTGTTCAAGGCTGTTGGCCCGATTCGCGTTAACGAAGATCTTAGCGACGATTTCGAAATCGATTTTCCACCGGGCGTTAAGATCCGATGATCGGAAATATTAGCTTTGTGTGAATAAAAGTTATCGCGAAAGTCGAACCTCGCAAGGAATAACTTTTTTGCGTTTACCATCCACCGAGACGGAGATCGGTTTCGACAGATCCTTGCCCGAGACGACGGCCTTGCCCGAAGTGTGTGTTATTTCGAAGCGTGCCAAGTCGCCCTTGGCCGGTTTGCCTTCTGGGGTGAGAACGATGAAGCGGATTTGCGTAAGTGGTGCGGAGGGTGAAAGTGCGTTTTCAGAACAAAGGGGTGGGAAGTGGTTGGCTCCATTCCTTTGTTCTGAAAACGCACTTTTTGTAGTGGGCATACGTGCCATGTACGCAAGATTCGGATGAGAAAGAATTTGCCACCGCCCCCGGATCGGCAATCGAGCAACTGACATTACCCCCCCACATTCGTTGCTCGATTTGAAAATATCAAAAAATGTTTCCCGCTATTGACAAAAAACCTCCGTGTGTGTATTTTTACGCACAGTGCTAAAAAATTAGCACCAAAGTTGTGCAGGAGTAGGCCAGGTTATAACCCGGCATTTGCGTCTAGGCAGTTTCACCGCCGGGCTATGACCCGGTCTACAGGCTTCAAATTCACAGCCGGGGGCGGCTGTGCTACATATTGTGTGAATTTCATCTTAGCGGAGGTGACTCATGGGTCAATCTTCTTTGTCGGCGTTGAGCCGGCGCGAGCGGCAGATTATGGATATTATCTATAGCCACGGGCATGCCACGGCCGCGGAGATCCACGAGCGCCTGCCCGACCCGCCCAGCTATTCCACCGTTCGCACGTTGCTGCGTGTGTTGGAGGAGAAGGAATTTCTGATCCACAAGAATGACGGGCCGCGATACGTTTATTACCCGTGCATCTCAGCCGAAAAGGCCAAACGCTCGGCGCTGGAGCAGTTGCTGCGGACGTTCTTCAATAATTCGGCGGCCAGTGCCATGTCCGCCTTGCTGGATATGTCGTCGGCCGATCTGTCCGAAACGGAACTCAAGCGACTTGCGAAGTTGATCAAGCAGGCCAAGGATAAGGAGCGGAACAATGACTGATCTTTTCGATATCGCCGGATTGCTGGGCGTGGATGGCGGCCCCTTGGCCATGGCCGTGGGGATTTTACTGCGAGTTACGGCCGTTCTTTTGCTGGCCATCCTGGTGGCTGGCGTTTTGCGGCGTTCGTCGGCCGCGCTGCGACACTGGGTCTGGACCTTGTCGCTGGTGGGCACGCTGCTGCTGCCCTTGTTCTACGGTGGTTTGCCGGGCTGGAAATGGTCGGTTTTGCCGCAGAGACCTCAAACAGCCGCGCCACAAGAACTGCCGACGCTGGCAACCGACGCGAGCGACACTTTTCCGCAAGGCACGTTGACACAAGGCGTGAATCAAGCCATTGATCCTGTGCTTTTCCCCAAAACACCGCAAAGCGAAAATCTCCCCGCCGCGGAAATGTCGCCGAACTACAATGTGGAACCTCCCGCAATACCGGCTCCAATGCCGGAACCGTCCGCTCCGCTTGAACGGCCCGGGCAGGTGTGGTCTTGGACATTGCTGTTGGCGATAGTCTGGGCCGTGGGAACCATTGTGGGATTGGTTTGGCTGGGAATTGGTGTTGTTGGCGCCTGGTATGTTGCCCGGCGTGCCCACACCACCAACGATTCTCGCTGGTCGGAGATCTTGCAACCGCTTTTGACCGCGTATGGTTTTCGTCGTCCGGTTACCGTGCGGCAGTGCCCGCAGGTATCGGTGCCCATGACCTGGGGCCTGCTCCGGCCGGTGATTCTCGTGCCCGTCGGCAGCGAGTCCTGGAGCGAGGCGACCAAGCGCAGTGTTTTGCTGCACGAGTTGGGCCACATCCGCCGCGGCGATTGCCTGGCGCATCTATTGGGCCGTCTGGCCTGCGCTGTTTATTGGTTCCATCCGCTGGTTTGGCTGGCGGCAGCGCGGCTACGAAAAACCAGCGAGCAAGCGGCCGACGACGTGGTTCTGGCATCGAACATCGCCCCACCCGACTACGCCGAACACCTGGTGGGCATCGCCGCCCAGATGCGCGGTATCCACCTCTTCGGCCACGTGGCCCTGCCCATGGCCAGCCCTTCCGACCTGACGAGTCGCGTGCAGGCCATCCTCGATCCAAAACGCAACCGTCGCAGTCTGAAGCGGAAAACCTGTTATGCTCTGGTGGTTTTGGCCACATTGATTATGGTCCCATTTGGGCTGTTGCGATTGGGGTATGCGGAAGATAAGAAACCGCAAGAACAGACCGCTAGTACCAGAGATTTATCCCAAAACGACACTCCACCGCCATCCGACAAAAGCAGCGACGCTACGAAAGAAACTAAAGCGGCGAAAGCGGGTATAAAGCCTATTGAGTCGGCTGTTGCCAAACCCGATACGACGGAAACCGTTCCCGTCAAAGGCGTGGTGGTCGACGAAGACGGACAGCCCGCGGCTGGTGTATCCGTGCGGGCACTTGTTCCCGGTGAGCAGGAACCGACCGCGAAAAGCGATACCCGGGGACGTTTCGAGCTTCAGGTTGAACGCAAACGCGCGCGGAGAGTTGCTATCGTGGCACGATTTGCGGACGGCACGCAACAGGCATTTTTCAAGTACGATGGGAAGCACAAGATGGACGCCCCTATGCCACCTGTACGTCTGAAATTGAGCCCGGCGCGGTCGATCGATGTGCGAGTGGTAGACGGCAAGAGTGAACCCATTACCGTAGCCGAAGTGGGAGCGGTCGTATGTGGCAACGATATCGCCACGGGGCTCAGCAACGGGCAAGGCGAGGTCACGTTGCGGATCCCGGCAGACGCCCCGCTGGAGAGTATCTTCGCGCTGAAGTCCGGCGCGGGCTTGGATTACGTCGCCTTCGATCCCAAGAAGGAGGCCGTCGTTGCCCGACCGACGATATTGACTCTCGACGGAGCCCAGACGGTACGAATCAAGCTGCTCGACCCCGAGGCCCGACCGATGGCGGGCATCATAGTTTACCCATTGCTTTTCGAGAAGAAGGACAGTCGTCATCGTAAACAGTGGCCATTGAATGCTTTGCATATCGGCGCCGTAGAACTCTTTCACGTAAAAACCGATCACAAAGGCGTAGCCAAGTTCAACTGGATTCCCTCTTGGCATTTTGGGGAGATAAATTTTTCGCCGTGGGCCGACAGGAACAAGTGGGTGTCGAAACAAATTCTGGTTGATCCCGATGACGCAAAGTCGGTAATCAAGACACAACTGGTACGCACCGTTGCCGTGCGCGGACAGGTGCGATTTGCCAACGGACAACCCGCCAAGGGTATTTCATTGAAAGCCGCAGGCACCGGATATAGTTTTGACCGGTTTGAAGGATCGGCCCGGACGGACGCCGATGGCCGTTTCGAATTCCACGTTTATCCCGACCTGCTCTATATGTTCGTAGTAGACGATTCGAAGTGGGCGGCGCGGGCTCGCTCGGGAATCGTGGTTCGTCGCAATACTCCGGTCGATGGCATCGACTTCGAACTGTTTCCGGCCACGCGCGTCCATGGGCAGGTCACTTTAGGCGATGAGAAAAAGCCGATGGCAGGCGAATGGGTGTCGCTCGTTCAGTTTGGGACTTCCAATAAGTCGCTTCCTGAAAAAGACCGCTTACCTGTCCCGTCAAAAAGTAATCGGCTGTTTTCGTCAGTGCAGCCGAGAATCCAGCGAGCGGCGATCACCGACAAAAATGGATATTACGAAATGCATGCGGGCTTGGGCGATTACGAATTACGTGGTCCCGATCACGCACCGAAGTTGAAATTCTCTCTGGGCAAACAAAAGTCTCGCAAGATCGACCTGCACGCCGTGCGTCCCGACCGCGGGATCATTTCTGGCAGGGTGGTTTTTAAGGGAGAGGATTCACGACCGGTGGCCGAGGCCGAGATTGCTGGAGTTTACATGGCCGGAGCCGGTTTGTTTTTGAAAACCGATAAGCAAGGACGCTTTCAAACCGAGCGCCGCCTGGATAGCATGGCGTTTTTCGCAAAAAGCAAGGACGAAAAATTTGCCGGAATCGCGAGAGTTTCGGCCGATGATAAAGAAGTCACGATTACCGTCGAACCGGCGGCGACGGCCAAAGGGCGGTTGGTCGATGCAGCCGATGGACGGCCACTCCCCGGTCGGAATATAGACTGCGGAGTACGTATTTACAAACCCAAGCCGGATGGATCGCGAAGAGATTCATGGATAATGTGCGATGTCGGTACGGTGAAAACCGACGCGGATGGACGGTTCACCGTCGCCGGACTACTGGTCGGGGCCGATCATGACTTCAGTATCATGTTGCGCAACAAAACAAATCCCCTTGTAAGTTACACCCAGCGACGCATCACCGAAGTAAAACCGAAGAACGCGGAGGTGCTTGAACTGGGCGACCTGAAACTGTACTTCAAGCCCGAGTAATTCATGCCGTCGAATTACCGGTGGTCAGGGAACTGGCGTCAGGCTGATTTCCATCGGTTCGCTACATTCCAGCCTGAGCCAAACGATCAAATCGCCGCCTTCCAGTCGTTCGACATGACCCAAACGGTATTGGCTGCCTCGGGCAAGCGGCTTTTGTCCCACGGTGACTGTAGCATCTTTCGCTCCCCAGTTGCGGATTAGCAGTGCCGGATTGACGGCGGGGGAAGCGGCGTTTGCTTCCAGGCGGCAAGAGAGTGCTTGGGGTTGTCCGGCGGTTTGGCATTCGAGCACGTATGCCCTTTGAGTCGGATCATGGCCGTGGTTTTTATAACCCGTGGCGGACAGGCTCAGCATCGGCGGTCTTGACCAGGAACGCGCCAGGGGTACCAGCTCGCTTGCCGATTTCTTGGTCAGCCCGCAAAGCATGATCTTGGTTATGGCACAACCTTCGGTCTTATAAGCGGCACAGTTTTGGGTCGAGGTGCAACTATGGCTCGGTCGGTCGGCGGCCGTGGAGTTCCGTCCATCGCTGGCAATCTGGGCCACGGGCCAATGGTTCCACCAAGAGAACTTGCTGTGCGGCGAAGGCTCCGAGTTGAAAAGCCAAATCCTTGCGTCTTTCTCGTGCATTACCAGAAAGGGTTGGTACTGGGACTTGTAATGAACGACCTGGATGTTTGCTTTCGGTAGAGGTTTCTTGCCCTTGGCGGGCCAAGCGTAGGTTCGGCTTTCACCCGCCATGTTGGCCAGCGAAAGAACGCGAGCGGGATCCAAAATATCCTCGGGCTTCTGGCCGGGGTGCATGATGGGAAGCGACTGGCTCCATTCGTGCCAGTCTCGCCAGTTGCTGCTGTACATTACCACCTTGCGCACGGCCACGCCGTCGGGATATATCGTGTGATATTCTTCGGCCCAGTCGCCCCATCCGGTTGTTTCGTCGACATAGGGAATGTCGTAGCGAATGTCGCAAGGATTGTAACGCCAATAGACCACCGCCCGAGCTTCGCTGCTTTCGAGGACCTTGACGTGGGAGTATCGGGCCTGCTTGTCCGACATCGATTCGCAGCAACCGAACCGCTTGGCCGGCCCCGGTGACCGTTCCATGAATTCGTTGCAGAACCAGTTACCGTTTTCGGTAATCCAACACGGAGCATAGGAAATTCCCCGCCAGAATACCAACCTGATGGGTGCGATGTCGAAACCAACCACCACGTCCGGGCCGCTGCCTCGCCATATGGAATCCCACTCCTTGTCGTAATTCAGATGTTCATAAAAAGCGCCAAATCGCGTCACTCCCTCAGGTCCCGATGGCAAACGTCGCAGTTTGAGAAGTGGATTTTCGACCGGTTGTGAGGCCGAAAAAGATGCAGCGATTTCCGCCGGCGTCAAGCAACGACCATGGATTTTGATTTCGTCGAGGATGCCGTCGAAGGAGTACCAGCTCGGGACGGCGTAATTGGCGCGAAGATTATAAGCTGGAACCATCTTCCGAGCATTGCGAGCAATGCGGATGTCAACGTCCTTGACCGTTGTAAATGCCCCTTGCGTGGGCAGGTGGGCCGCCTGCTTGCCGTCGATGTAGAGCCGGATTCCCTGCTCAGGATCGAACGAGCCGGCCACATGCGACCAGCGCATCAGCGGGAGACTTTTGCGGGAAACGCACTCTTTCCAATCCTTTCCGACGGCCACATGCAATCCGAGATGACCATCCGCGTCGATACCGAAGTAAAATCCGGCTTTGCGGTCCTGATTTTGTGCTACGATCGGACACCAGTTCCACGGATAGGTCTGCGGAGTGACCCAGGCCTCGACGGTGAAGGATTTCGACAAGCGGGGCGAGTTCTTTCCGCCACGCCGCAAACACGTCGTCATGCCGTCGCACTTGAGACCCTTGCCGGCAACACCTTGTATTTGTTCGGCATTTCCGGATGTTTGATCCGCTTCATTTTGTCGATCGTCGAACGTCCATTGAATAAGCGGCGAAATATCGGATCCGTGGGCGAGAGTTGAAGCGAGAGAGACTGCAAGAATCAGGGCGAAGTGTGTTCGCATGATAGCAACCTCAACGTGAGTGGGATGTGTTCATGGAGAGTGTCGTTTGTTGATCCCTGAATTCTACACTTATCCCTCTCCCTTCACCAGTCCCAGCAACATCAACTTCTCTCGACACTCGTCTCGTTCCCGCGAACGTTTCAGCTTGGCCCAGGCGGGATCTTGTGCAGCCAGGAATGCCTCCTCATCGGCGGGTATCTTTCCACTTTCTGCCAGTCGCCGCACCACCTCGCGGTCCAACCTCGTCAACTGCATCGACTCCAATCGGTAGTCGACAAAAGCTTCCCATACGGTCGGGAAAAGCGGTTTTATGATTTCATGGCCGATAGTTTGTGCGTATTGACGGATTTCCCATTGGGCATGCAAGTCCATGCGCAGATACAAAAAGTGCAAGAGATTATGCAGGTCGATTTTCCAATAGGCCTCGGTATATGTGGAAAGCGGCAGGTCCTTTCGTGCCTGCTCTCGGGCGACACCCAGATCGAGCCTTTTTTTATAGACCTTATGTGCGTGCTCTTGAAGTTTGGCTTCTTCCTCGCTCAACCCGGCGCCAATCTCTTCCCCGAAGAAACCTTCGCTGCCCTGCCGATTGGAAATAGCCTGTTTCCGCCAGGCGTCGGCCGATGTGGTCTGGCAATCGTCGATGGCGATAGAGTATCGCGTACTGTATTCGTTGATCGAAGCCGTGCGGTGGCGTATCCATTGGCGCCAGGCGTCCATGGGCACCCGCACCAGCAACTTCACCTCGACCATCTCCAGCGGCGTGGTGTGCTGGTGACGAAGCAGGTAACGAATCAAAGTGCGATCGTCGGAAACACGTTGCGTGCCTTCGCCATAACTGACCCGGGCCGCTTGAACCACCGCCTGATCGTCTCCCATGGCATCGACCAGACAAACAAAACCGTCATCGAAGACGAGGAACTTGTGCCAACGCAACTGTTCTACCTGCTCGCTGTTACTTGCCACTTTACGAATCCTTTCGCGCCCGGGAGATCTATTTACTGTCCAATAACTGCTTGTAAAGATTGGCCAAAAGTGTGGGATTGTCGCTCGCGACGATCGGTCCGATTCGCTCGGGCTTCACGCCCAACTTCTGCAAGGCCGTGGCGGCGCGATCCCAAATCCGCTTGCGCGCCTTACCCTCCGCCAGATACAAATCCGAGAGCATGTCACCCAGTCGCTGGAGCATGATAGCGTCGCGGTTATCGTAATAGTTTTTTATTGCTTTTTGCTGATAATTAGATCGTTTTGCCATTGGTATATTTGGATGAATTTGGTCGACAAAGTTGTTATGCTCGTGCTCTAGGTCAAAGCGTACTATTATGGAGATTTCCGGCAACTCCGCCAGGGTTGCCATGGAATCTGGATTCCGCAGTACCGTAGGGTGCGTCCTCGATGCACCAATAGAACTGTCACACACCACATCACATGAGACTCCCACCAAAACTAGGCATTGCAATAACGTGGCCATTTGGCTAAATTGACAAATGATCCGGGGTATTCTAAAAAACTCCCCAACAATCCACTCCCTCACAAAGGATGTAAACATGAAACGGACTTTGTCCATCGGTTTGATCGGCTTAATCCTGCTTTGCACCAGTATTGGCCGGGCTGAAGATTCGGCCAAAAAGCAATCGGGAAAAAAAGTCTCGCCACATCGAGTGGCCGTCTGCTATTTCCACCGCACCGAGCGTTGCCCCACGTGTAAGAAAATCGGTGGTCTGGTCGAAAAGGCCATCGACAAGCCCTTCATCAAGAGCTGGAAAAAAGCCTCTGTCGAAAAACATTTTATCGATTTTCAGGCCGAAAAAAACAAAGCCTATGCCGAAAGGAAGTAAGAATTCAATAGCGATGAACCGGTCCGCCATCCCCGTCGATTTGCCCACCAAGGTCTATCTGGAAATCACCACCGACTGTAATCTCGATTGCGGCATGTGTGTGCGTCATAGTTGGGAAGAACCCGGCGGCAGCATGGACGCGCGGACCTTCAACAACCTGCTGGCACACATCCGCGATACACCCAGTATCCGCACCGTCAACTTCAGCGGTTTTGGTGAACCCACCGAACACCCCCGGTTTTTCGACTTTCTCGAACAAGTCAAACATGCCGGTCTCACCGCCGAGGTTGTCACCAACGGCCTGAATCTCGACGAACCCGCCGCGCGGCGCATGGTCGACCTGCGGCTCGATAAGCTCATCGTCTCGCTCGACGAACCCCGACCCAGTGAAAACCGCTTCTTTCATGAAGTAGAGTATCACAACGTCGATTTATCTAAAACGGCCTTCCCCAAAGCGGATTCCGAACCCAGCGTACATGGTAGCCTCCGCGGTCTGTATCAAATGAAAATCTTCGAAGAGCGAAGCCTGCCCGAAGTGTGTGTCGAATTCGTTGCCACCAAAAGAAATATCCACCAGTTGCCCTTACTTCGTCGCATGGGGCGCGACCTGGGTTTTGCCAGCATTCTCGTGACGAATCTTGTTCCCTACACGGCCGAGATGGCCCACGATATTCTCTACGACCACTGGACGACCGCCGCGGCCAATACAAAACGCTCGCCCTGGATGCCGGAGATCGATTTGCCGCGACTCGATCTTCGTGGCCCGGCCATGCCTGTCTTCGAAGAACTGGCCACCTCGGGCGGACGTTTGATGGTCAACGGCGAAAACGTTGTCGGCGGTGGCATGTATTGCCGCTTTGTCAACGAAGGTTTTATGGCGATAACGCCCGGCGGCGACGTCACGCCCTGTTTGCCGCTGCTTCACACCTACACGTATTTCTTCCGCAACCGCCACCGACGCTCGAAAACCCACCGCGTCGGCAACGTCAACCACCGTTCGCTAGACGAAATCTGGAGCGATCCGGAATATCAGGCATTTCGACATCGGGTAAGTGAATTCTCCTTCTCGCCATGCATCGATTGCGGCGGTTGCGACCTTCGCGATTCGAACGAAAAAGACTGCTACAACAACCCCTTCCCCACCTGTGGCGAATGTCTCTGGGCCGCTGGGCTAGTTCAGTGCCCGTAACCCTTGAAAACTCCACTCAAGCGTGTTAGTACTGGACTTTTGCAAAATTGCGAGTCAAGGGCACTTAGCTATAAATTGGCGGCGCAGCCGGCAAATTATAGCTAAACGCCGCAGAGATGTTAACTTCTTATCTGGCAATGAATTAGTGTCAGTCAAGACCATGTAAAAGAAACCTTCGCTTCGCAAAGCTTTCTTTTACATGTGCCCTTGACTCGCAATTTTGCAAAAGTCCAGTTAATATAAAGTGGTAAGCGGTTTCGCATCACGGGGCAGTCGGACGAGAACAGAGAACGCTCCGGCCATAAATCCCACCTTCCAGTCGGGTCGCTTCGGCATCATTCCCTATGAGTTTGCAGTTGAATATCAATCGGTTCCCGATCTCTGTTACCATGACGGCCTTTTTACTAGCCGCTACCGTTTTATCGGTGTCATGCGCGCGTATGACCGATGCCCAATCGGCCGGGAATAAGCCGCCCGAAGATTCCAAACGAATTCGGCGCCATCTGGAACACACGCCCGACTGGAACGAAAAACCTTTTGCTCCAGCCGACGGTTCCACGATCGAAGTCAATCCACCGGCTTTCGTCTGGTTGCCCGTCAAGCAATACACCGGCGGATATGTGTTTGCGCTTTCGCGGTCGGATGATTTTTCCAGCCAATCCGCGTCCGAATTGGATTCGACCGGTCACCGAGCAGACGCCCCGCAAACCACCGTAATCGAAACACCCATCAGTGTACATGTTCCCACCGAACCGCTTCCTACCGGAAGATGGTACTGGCGCGCCGGCGTACGGCTTTCCAACGGCAAAATCATCTGGGGTAAAACTCGCCAGTTCGTCGTGCCCGACACGGCCCGTGCATGGCCTTTTCCTAAGATAGACGAACTGGTTGCCAAGATCCCCAAGTCTCATCCGCGCCTTCTCTTTCCCGGCAAGTGTCTGGAAGAAGTCCGCGCGAAGCGGCATACAACTCTTCGGCGCGAATATGCGAAGCTGATCGAAGCGGCCGAATCCGCTATCGGCAAGCAATTGGTTACCGAGCCCCAGTTTCTCAAGAAGCAAGACACCGAACGCGGAGAGGAATACGCCGAGATTTTCAGAGCTACGCGACCGCCCATGGATCTCATGGAGACCTGCGGTCTGGCCTACCTGCTCACCGGCGAGCGGCGCTTCGGCGAAGAGGCCAAACGTCGCATATTGCATTTTTTCGCCTGGAACCCCGAAGGTTCCACCAACCTCTTCCACAATGACGAACCGGCTATGTGGATGATGCAGCGGGGTGTTCGGGCATACGATTGGTGCTACGATCTCTTTACGCCCGACGAGCGGAAGAAGGTTGAATCGGTAATGAAGGTTCGTTGCCACCAGTTTCGCGAGCGGTTGCGCCTCATGCCTTTCGAGAGCCGTCCGTATTCCAGCCACCCCGCCCGCGATCTGGGCTTCCTGGGTGAGGCGGCCCTTTGCTTCGCGCACGAATGGCCCGAAGCCCGCGATTGGCTGTCCTATGTGATGAAAGTCTACTGGTCGGTCTTCCCCGCCTGGGGGCAAGACGACGGCGGTTGGCAGGAAGGCCCCAGCTATTGGCGAGCTTACATGGGCTTCACCTTGCACTTCACCACCGCGCTGGAAAAAGCCACCGGCGAACAAATATCCCGGCGACCATTTTTCCAAAACACGCCCTACTTTGGACTTTACACAAATCCGCCTTATGCACAAATGTCGCCCTTTGGCGACGCGCAGCAAAACCCGCCCGGCCGCGGCATGGGCCGTTTAATGTACTGTTTCTCCACACTGCTCTGGGATCCCTACGTCCGCTGGTATGCCGACGCCGTTCGCTCCGGGCCGGGTCTCATGCCCATCAGCTTCGCGCTGTGCGACTGTGAACTGCGGGCCAAGCCGCCGGTCGATCTGCCACAGGCACGCGTCTTTCCCGGCGCCGGACTGATAGCCATGCACGACGACCTGGCCGACACCGAAGAGAACGCGTATCTGGTCATGCGTTCAAGCCCATTTGGTTCGGTCAGCCACGGCCATTCCGACCAAAACGCCTTCGCTATCGAAGCACGCGGCCAGGCATTGGCAATCGCCAGCGGCTACTATCCCTGGTACGGCTCGCCCCACCATCACGATTGGACACGTTCCACCAAAGCCAAAAACTGCATCACCATAGACGGCGGCCAAGGCCAAATTCGCCGCTCGGCGAAATCACGCGGATGCATCGACCGTTTCGTGACAGACTGCCATTTCGACTACGCTCGCGGCGATGCCACCGAAGCCTACGGCGACCGTCTCAAACAAGCGATTCGCCACGCTATCCACATCCGCCCGGGGACATTCGTAATTATCGACGAGTTGGCTGCGCCCAAGCCCACGAGCTTTGAATGGAATCTGCATGCCTTGGAAAAAATGAGCATCGACGCCGACAAGCAATTGGTGCGAATACACCGCGACAAATCGGCTTTGCTGGCCAACTTCGTCGAGCCGGCGGGCTTAAGTTTCACGCAAACCGATCAATTCACGCCTCCGCCTGAATACGGCGGCGCGAACCAATGGCACCTTACGGCGACCACTCCAAAAAATCCGGCTTCGGTTTTCTTCGTGGTCATGCAAACACACACAGTAGACCAAACGCCGACCACGATACAAAGAATCTCTCAAGACGGTTGCAAAGGTGTTACCTGGAAAGATGGCGAAGTCGAGTACACGATCCTTTACGGCCCTGAAGGGATTGAAACCCGGCGAATTCAAAGCGACGCCCGTATCGTAGCAACAAGAACTCATGTTGCAGATCAAAAACCTCAGATCGATTGGCTGGCGGTCGATGCCACTCGTCTTTCCATCGATGATCACCGAAAACTGCTGGTCGAACCGGCCGTTACCATCGCCGACGAAAAAGCAAAATCCAAAGAATGTTCTCTCACGGCCGTTTGTTCCAATGATAAACGCGGAGCAAGTCTCACAACCGACGGCCCCGCGGTTGTAGCGCAGGTAGCGGTTGCTCGAGAACCGCTGCAAATCAATCGCGGTCAAGAGAAACTGCCGATAAACATCGCCGAAGGCATGACGAGTTTGAACCTGCCGGACGGACAACTGACTACCCATATCCACTATGCGCCCGTAGTCGACCGCCCGCCCCTCATTGTAAAACATATTGAAAATGAGAAACCAAAGGAAAACAAACTCACGGGCCGCATGTTCAATCGTACACAGGCCGTTTGGGAATGCCGCTTCGAAGGCCCTACGGGTAAATACCGCCTGGCCTTGCCTCCCAAACTTAAGGCTGTCAAAGGCGTCCAGCAGCAACGCAACGGCCAAACAGTAGAACTTCGCAACTGCGAACGCCTTTGGTTTTATGGTCCCCCGCCGCAAACACCGGTGGAATTGACGCCCGTTCCATGATCCAAAAGAGTGACGGCGATTCACTTACTCTTGGGAGTTTTGCCGATCTTGCCACCCAACGAGCGATTCTTGATGGGTTTGCGGTTTTTCATCGCCTTTTTTTGGAGGTGAGCGAATTTAGTGGCCGGTGCGCGTGCAATGCCTTTCGAACCGGCGGCGTTCTTTCCATGGCCCATGTTTGTGTCTCCTGGTTAATGGGTCATTTTTTATCCCAGTCATTCACCCTGCCCCTCAGCCCGACCGCGAAATAGCATGCGAAGAATGTCTCGACGTCGCACCAGGCCGAGAAATACTTGCGGTTTTTCGCGAGTGAGCACGGGTATACAATCATCTTTCCGCGAGGAGAAAATCTCGCAAGCCCGATCGATAGTATCATCCGGGTATAAGATCCGCCCGGCGGCCGTGGTCAGGTCGGCGGCGCGGACCAGGGAGCCGATGCTGGGATCGAAGAGCACATCTGAAAGTTCCCGATACCGTATCACTCCCATCAGCTCACCATCATTGTTAGTGACGGGAAAGGTATTGTCACGGCTGTGTTCTATGGCCTCGACAACTTCCTCGAAGGTTGCCGATTGCGAGACCGTGCTCACCTTCTTTCGCATCATTTCATTAACCGTGATTTCTTCGGCTTCACGATTTTTCCAAGGATCGTATCCGAAAGCCATAAGGGTGCGGTTCCAAACTGTGCGGATCTGATCGAGAATGTCGAATGTCGGATGTGAAATGGCTTGTGCGATAGGCACCTCACCAGTGCGGGTTACCGAAAGCCGAATCAACAACGGACCGATGACTTCGAAAACCACGACCGTCCCCAAAACGATGGCTTGCAGATCTTTACCCAACTGCGGATCGCGATCTACAGCCATTTCCGATAGCGTGATGGCAACACCGGCTTGCGATAAAAGCGCCAGCCCCAGCCAATACCGCACGGCGGGTTCTTCGTGGCCCTTCTTTCCAGCCAGCATTGGACCGAAGGACTTGCCCATGCTGCGTAAAACGATGTACGCGGCGCCGATCATTCCGGCCTTTTCCAACGCGTCGAGATCCAACTCGGCCCCGTGTGTGGCGAAGAAAACCACGCATAAAAGACCCGTGATGCGGTCCAGTTCGGCGTTTACCTGGCGTCCGTGATAAGTCGTATTGGCCACCGTGACGCCCATGGTCACGAACGTCAGCAAGTAGGGCACATCGAACAAGTGGCATCCGCCCAACAGCATAATGATTGTAGCCACCAAAAGAACCAGGCGACGGCTCTCGGCCACGAGACCATAGCAGAAACTGACCGCCAAACCTCCGAGAATCCCCATGGCGATGGAATACAGCAATCCTCGCGCGAAGAAAAATATCTCGTTCACAAATGGCTCACCCAACTTGCCTTGCAAGGCGTGGATGCTTAAAAACAGTACCTCGAAGAGCACAATGGCGATCACGTTATTGACGACTACCATCGCGTAGGCACTCTCGGTAACCGGACCCTCGGATTCATATTCTTTCAGGACAAGAATCGTGGTGGCCGGTGCCGTGGCAAGCGCTAAAGCACCGAGCAACAACGCTCCGGGCCAAGATAGCCCCATCACGTATACACCGCCGGAGACTAACAAAAAAGTCAGGCCCAACTCGCCCATGGACATCCGCGGTACAAAACGGAAAATCCGTCTAGCACGAGCCAGGGGAAAGTGGCAACCCAGGTTGAAAAGCACCAAGGCGATAGCCAACTCGGTTAGCGGTTGCAGTTGTTCGGCATGTTCGGCCGAAACCACATGCAAGACCGACGGCCCCAGTATCACGCCCATCAGCAGATACGAAGTAACCTTGGGCAGTCGCAATACGGCCCCCACGCCGCCGGCAGCCAAAGCCGCCGCCATCAAAATCCCAAGTACCCATAAAAGGCCTAAATCCACGTATATCTACCTCGAAGACAAGCAAACCAAAGACAAGAATATAACGCCGCGCGGACTTACATAAAATACCAATCACCGCTGTAAACTACATACAGTCCCAAAAGTAGATTCGTAATCGCGTGCGCAACAACGCAGTCCCAGATGTTTCGAGTGCGGATCATCAACACGGTCACCATTGAAAACCAAACGGCCGCAGCCAGTAGTTCAGCAGGGTGCATCAGCATTGGAAACACAGTACCTATAACCACGGCCGTGGCGTTGACCGAGCCGATAGGCGATTTCCACCAATCGTGCTGCATGAAATACCGCATGAGGAAACCGCGCAGGAAAAATTCCTCGATTACCGGTACAAGCAAAGCCAGGCCGAAAAAACGAACCGCTAGAAATGTCCACGCGCCCGCCGTGGAGTCTATCTGCTCGAATGGATTGTAAGCGCTACGCGCGCCCAACTCGATCAGATCTCCCATTCCCAGTGAGCCGACCAACTCGTTCAGCCGGGCAAGCACACCGCGCTCGATTTCCAGCTTGCAAATACCAATCCAAGCCACGATGCCCACCACTCCCGTCAAAACGGCCCAGCCGCTGACTTTGAAGGGAAACTGGCGATAGGCGGGCGCGACCAGCAGCACCGACAATGTGGTCAGTACGACTTTGACCGTGTAGACCCAAGGGTAATATGCGTATGGTATGGAAAGTCCTATGCCCTCCCCGCCCGGCTTGTCGGGAGTCGGTTCCAGAGAAGTGAGCAACATGAAGACTATGAACGGGCCGATAAACACTACCCAGGGATTACGCAGAAGCTTGGCGAGCCTGTTCCCGGCTGATGGCGAATTGCTCTTGTCCGGTGCTTGGTTGCCGTTTGGGATTGCGTTTTCGTCGGGCATATTCGGACTTTCGATGAAACTACAGCCGAGGGCGGCTGTGCTACAAACATTATACTTCAATTGTAGCACATCCGCCCTCGGCTGATGCGGGCTTACCCCTTTTGGCTAAGAACTTTCAAAAACGCCGGCAGGAAGTACGGCAGGTCGGGCCAGCCACGCGAGGTAACCAACGAGCCGTCGACAACCGCGGGTTCGTCGACGAATGTCGCGCCGGCCGCTTCCACGTCAGCCTTGATCGATCCGCAAGCGGCGATTTTTCGGCCCTTTACGGAACCGGCGGACCATAGTACCTGCGGGCCGTGACAAATTGCGCCCAGGGGCAGGTTGTTGTTCATGAAATATCGCGTCACCCGCAAGGCATCGGGATAGAGCCGCATCTCCTCGGGACCGCGTCCGCCCGGTATCAGCATGCCGTCGTACTGGCTGGGGTCAATGTCCTTATAAGCAACATCAGTCTTGATACAATAGCCGGGCATTTCGATATAGTTTGAATATTTGGGATCGAAGTCGTGCACCACCATGTGCAGCCGCTTGACCTGTCCCGCCGCCACTACCGGCTTGATGCCCTCTTCCATGAATCGAAACACCGTGTAATATGTTTCCAAACCCTCGCTGAATTCACCGATAGCCACCAGCACCTTTTTTCCACGCAGCGCTGCGGCGGCTTCGGCCAGGTTGCTGGAAAAAATGCCGGTGGCGCCCAGTGAAGCACCGAGCGAGGTGGCCAAAATACTGCGGCGCGAGATTTTACCAGGCTCTTGGTTGGACATTTTTACTCCTTATCTGGTACTGGTTTCAGCAATATGTTGGTAAAGCCTGGCTACGAGATTCTTCTCGGAGACAGAAGTATTATGGCAACTAGCGCACGGTCGTGTAAACCCCGAATGAATACGCTTCACCCGAAGATATCATATCAGGGCGACCATTCGGGATTCGGCTGCTGATAGACTTCGGTCTCGATGCCTTCTTGCAACTTGGCCACCTCGGCCCGCGCGGCGTCCACTGATGCCGTTGTGTCGTGTGCTTCGATTGTGATTTCAAATTTGCGTGATTCACCCGGCTGAAGGATCTCGACGCGGCCTTTTTCTTTTTCGAAACTGCGGATATTGGGGAAGTTGACGGCCGGCTCCAGGCCGGTTACGTATCCGTCTACCGCCGCTTGGCGACTCTTCCATTGTGTGAAATAGGGCAATTGATTCTTGTCGAACGAAAGGCTTACGCCATGGTTGCCGGCGGCGTTGTGTAACAGTACGCGGGTACGATCCGCAGAGTCACCGACGAGTTCGAAAAAGTAGCACAGTTCACTGGAGCCCGGCGTCTCGGGATCGTAGGTGTCCCACTTGGCGATGCTCTCGGCCGCGATGGGGTCGCGGGGTGCTACCTTGGCCACCGGAGCCACCAGTTTCGATTCGGGATCCAACAGAGGCACGCCAAAGTTGAT
>JAFGTN010000408.1 GCA_016934075.1 Pirellulales bacterium | reverse complement strand
GAATCGTAGTGTGCGGCTCGGAGAACTGGCAATATTGGGCCGAAACGTTCTGGGCATGGAGCTGGCAACCCCGGACGAAGAAGTCGTCGATGCCTTCATCGACCACATCGATTCGCTCTGCCGGCGCGTCGGTGTACCGAGGAGTTTATCCGAATTAGGAGTCAAAACCGAGCAGATTCCGGCCATTGTAGCCAGTTCGCGCGGCAGCAGCATGAGCGGCAATCCGCGTCAATTATCTGACGAAGAGTTGACCGCCGAACTGGAAAACATCTTGTGAGGCTTTCATGAATAATACTAAGCGCGAAGCGCAAGCGAAGGGAGAACGACATTTTCCTTGCCAATCTTTCTTCGCTTGCGCTTCGCGCTTATAGAAGTTGGCCGGGTTGTCATCCGACAATGGGGCCTCATCTTCGTACACTACTTCTCTATCTGAGCATAAAAACCACCACGAAAACGCATGCGATTTTCCACACCAGAAACAAACCCCCGGCAATCATCGCCCGCTTCACGGGAGTGCCGCAACCTATGGCGATAGCAAGACCGGCAACCACTGCCATGAAGGGCAGACATATCAATATCCAGGGAAATGGGACAAAGCTCAAGGCGAGAAAACCGAGACTTATGACGACGGCGCACATTATCGCGGTTCCCCACTCGACTGTATCGCCCTGATTGACCAATTGGACCAGCAGAATAATTACACCCGCATCGAGCACACCCTCTATCATAGATCACCTCCAAGGCGAGAAAATTGATTTCTTCCAGAAGAGCCCCATAGGAGGAGCTGACCGCTTCGAGTGCAATCTACACAAGTGTCACGGTTGAGTCAATAGAACAGAGGGGATCGGTGCATAAGCCCCGGATTTCAGCCGACCAACGTTCACTCATTTGGTGCGTGCGAGCACGCACACTACGTTATTTTATCGCCTTCAGTATCGCATCGGCGATGGCTTTCATTCCCTTGTCGCCGGGATGTGCGGCTACGCCGGCGTGTTTGTAGTCGCGTTCGCTGCGGGCGTAGTTCGATTCGTCTTTGGCGAGGTCGCTGATGTCGACGAATGTGCCGCCGACTTGCTTGCAGACTTGGCGGAGTATCTCGTCTTTGGTTTTGTCGGGCCAAAATCCGCTACGAACGATGATGGCGGGATTGCTGTCGGCTTTGAACGTGCTGAGAAGTTTCAGCACGCTGGCTTTGAATTGAGCCTGTGATTGCTCGGTTTTCAAGGGCGGTACGTTTTCGGCAATGGCCAGCACCAGCGTGTCGGGTTTGAACTTCAAGGCTTCCTTGAGATTTTTTGCAACGTCGTAGTTGGTGAAATCTCGTTCGAAAGCAGCGATGGTCTCGACCATTATTTCGGGAGCCGTGCCTTGTTTCTTTGTAATCGCAGCGGCCGCGACATGGACGTAGTCTTTTTCCAATGTGCTGGCGGCCATGCCGCGGACGCCGTGCCATCCGATGCGTGGCGCGTCGCCGTGCTTGGTGATGCTGTTACCGAGGAAAAGGATCTTTTTGATTTCATGATCGGCAGGCTTGACTTTTTCCGCGGCAAGCGTGTTTGCCGTAAAACAGAGCAGAGCGAAGAAAATCAGGATGGAAATAGCGGCGGGAAGTTTTATACAAGGGCGGTGGGAGGAAGGGGAGTGATGTGACATTGCGGGGGAATTACCTTTTACTGTAAATGTGGAAATACGGGAATCAGGCACAATCGTGGAATTATCAACGGATAGGACCGATAGCTTTTCTATGGCACTCGGTAAAGATGCACAGAGGGCAAAAATGTTACCTCTTGTGCCTGCGGCACCCCGATAAACGAGTTATCGGGGCTACCCGGTATCCGTTCTTTCCATCAAACCCATCCTACCCAACGGGTGCGTTCTGTACAACCTGCTTGGGATTCATCAGCAGTTTGGCGTATTGTGCTCGCGAGTAAGCCCAGGGTTCACTGGTGTTGCGCTGGCTGAGACTGCCGCGGAAATCGACCAGGGAGTCGTAGCCATGGGCGGTCATCCAGTTTTTCACGCCGTCGAGCATTTCGCCCACATGGCCGACACCGTGGTGGTAGAGACTGGTGACCGTTTGCACTGCCGTGGCGCCTGCCAGGATCATTTTCACGACAGTATCGCCGCTGAGTATGCCCGTGCTGGTGCAAATGTCTGCTTCGATACGTCCCTCGAGCAGACCGGCATAGCGCAGAGGCAGGCGGTAGTCGGTTTTGCCACTGAAGTTAAAGGGCGTGGCATGGATTTGGGTTTTGATGTCGAAGTCCGGTTCGAACAGGCGGTTGAAGAGCACAAAGGCGTCGGCGCCAGCCGCGTCCATGCGCGCGATTACGTTCAATGGATTTGTGTAGAAGTGGCCCAGCTTGAGGCTGATGGGGATTTCAACGTTCTGTTTCAATTCTGAGATGAGATCGATTTGCTCGTCCTCGATATCCTGGCCGGTGTTGTCGATATCCTGGGGCCCGGCAAATATGTTGCATTCCAACGCGTCTACACCCGTCTGTTCGAGCAACTTGGCGTACTCGATCCAGGTGTCGTGGTCCACGCAGTTTAGGCTGGCGATGACCGGAATGTCTACGGCTTCCTTGGCGCGGCGGACCCACATAAGGTGCTCTTCAGGGCCGGCGAATTCCATGTTTGGAAAAACAGAGGTCATCTCGGCGTGGCGGTAATTGAATTTTTCCAGGTCCTCGTCGAACATCATCCGCTCGAGTTGAATTTGTTCTTCGAAGAGCGACTTGGTTACCACCGCTCCCACGCCCGCCTCGGCCAGACGCTTGATGGTATCGAGGTTGGCAGTCATTTCCGACGCCCCGGCAATAATCGGGTTGCGGAGTTTGATTCCCATATAGGTTGTGCTCAGATCAGACATCGGATTATTCCTTCGGATTTTGGTCTATTGAACGGCTGCCCATGGGCGGCCCGGCGAATGGATTATGGCTTCTGCAACATTGTTGGCCGTTGGGATTATGGCGAATTTATGTTACAGCTTATGGGTCAAGTTTCCGCTTCACAATATGTACCGAGCGGATGTTAATTCTTAATACAATAGTAGCAGTAGACACACCAAAGGCAACGAAAAATGTCACCCGCCCGCGGTGGTGTGTTGGTGGGAAAAAGATGTTGGTTTGCAGACACTTAGGAGAAGCGGAGCGAGCCGCGAAGCATTATATATAAAGCGACCAGAAGAAGCGTGCAGATGGCTGTGCTCTGAATGTATCTCGGGCGGCGGGCCATGAAGATCATTCCCAGGGCGAATATTACTGTCGTGCCTACATCTCCCCAGGGGACCATGGGACAGGCGAAGCCCGCATGTGAAAACGGCCAGAATAGCGGGATGTGCCAAACCGGCAGACTATCGCCGGCCGAGAACAGCAGATCGGCCAAGAGATGGCTGTAGGCGGCAATCAAGCCGACGGCGATCCAAACGAGCGACTCGCGTGGCGAATGTTGACCAGATGCAAGATCCGGCTCGGCGGTCGCGAATAGAGGCCATTTGCGAGCCGCGGCTTGCTGGATTTTTGTGAAGAAGTCGAAACGGTAGCACAGCCAGCCCGTGACCGCACCCAGCAGCCCGGCGACGAGCAGGTTATGCCCGCAGACGCGATGGGCGGCGGCGTAGCAGTTTGCACCCAGGATAATCGTCAGCCCGTCCCAGTCGGGCAAGGCGGCCGAGAACCCGGCCAGTGCCACGATCTGCCAGCCGTGCCGGCGATGCAGGCCCAGGGCCGCGGCGCCGTTAATTCCCAGCATGGCG
>JAFGTN010000407.1 GCA_016934075.1 Pirellulales bacterium | reverse complement strand
GCTCATGCAGACTTCGGTCCACGTCGCAAACGTAGCCGATCTCGCAATCGTCGCGGTCGAGAAATCCCATTGCCAGTGTGTGGCCACGCCCTCCGCCTATGCCGATCATTCCCAGCACAAGCCGGTCGTTGGCGGGGGTGGCATGGACAGATTGAGCGTTAGCAAGAATTGTTGCGCCCGCGGACAGACCGAGCGTAGTGGTTCGCGAGCGGTTGAGAAACTGTCGTCGGTTCATTTCTGGCATGGAAGCCGGTCCTTTTTGGGGGGTAGCCTCTATAGACCGGGTGTAATCCGGCGCTAAAAGGTTCAGCGAACATGAATAGCCGGGTGATAACCCAGCATACTTCACTATAAGGTGTCCATTATCGCGACGTCAACGTACAAAAATACTGCAAACTGTTGCGTGAAAAGAACATCGGCTACGAAGCCGGCGTGGCGTATCGTTGGCGATACACGCGCGGCGTGTGGCCGGTGGCTTGACGCAATCGCGTGGTCATGTGCTGCACCGAGCAGAATCCGGACTCGCGGGCGACCTGGCGGAAGGTCCAGTCGGTGGAGATCAGGAATCGCTTGGCACGCTCGATGCGAACGCGCTGTATTTCCTCGTGGACCGTACGCCCCAGGATGGCTTTGAACCGCCGTCGAAGGGTCGAATTCGTCGTGCCGATTGCCCCGCTTACGTCGTCCAGTCCGATCCGCCGACAAGCATGCTTGCTGATGAATTGCAGGGCAGAGGCCACGTCGTTGTCGTCGACCGCGAGAACCTCGGTGGATCCGCGGGTGACAATCCCCACCGGCAACACCAAACGCTTACCTGGTGCCACAGACTCACCATCCATACATCGATCCAACAAAAGAGCTGCTTCATAGCCTGTCTGCTGCGCGCCTTGATTGACGCTCGTTAAAGGCGGATCGGAAAACGGGCAAACAGCCTCCTCGTTGTCGACACCGACCACAGCCACGTCTTCCGGTACGCGCAGTCCCGCCATCCGGCAGGCTTCGATAATCTGAAGAGCGCGCGCATCATTGCTGGTCATAATCCCCAATGGACGAGGTAGACTGGAGAGCCAATCGGCCAACTCGGCTGACAGACTTTCCCAAGTGTTCGAGGCCGTGTCCGGAATGTTTTTGACGGTGCAAGTATGTCCAGCCCGACAAATCGCCTCGTGGAAGGCGCGTTCCCGTCTTTCGGAACAACCGTTGACGGGCGTGGGACTGTAACCGCAGTAGGCGAAATGCACAAAACCGCGTTCCAGCAGGTGGTCCGCCGCCAGTTGCGAAACGGCCGTATTGTCGGTTCCCACGTAGGGGATTTTCATGCTCGATCGAAACCAGCCATAGCCTCCGCCGACTCCGACCAACGGCACCGACAGCCGCAGCAGTTCGGGCCCGTGCGGATCGTCGAAACCCACGATCACCCCGTCCCAGTGCCCTTCAAGCATGGTTTCCAGAGAACTGCTACTGCGACTCTCCGGAATGCAAACGTTCCAGTTGCCGCGTTGATGGGCAAACTCCATGACGCCGCTGACGACTTTGCGCATGGCAGCGCGACCGACCTCCAAGAATACTCCCACCGATCGCCGCTGCTTTGATTTAGCACTCTTCATAGAACAAAACTATCGGGATAGCATCGTTTCAATGTTGGTCCATTCGTTACGGTAAATGGCGATTCCATTTCCTGGAGATCTGGCGCCAACGAACATCAAACATGCTCGGTACAGTTTCCAGGAGTCGTACACTTCTATCCAATATTGCACGAAAGACATCTCGATGCAACCATAGTCCACAATTTGTTTTTGCTGACACAAACACAATGAGCGGATTAAATATTTCCGAATGAGATTGCCTTGTTTTCCGAGTAGTTTTTAAGAAAGCGCGGCGGTTGATTTGGGACATGGAACCGGCAGCTTTAGAGAAGCATGTTTGGTTGTTTGGGATCAGCCCACATTACACTCATACCTTGTCGTTTGTGGTCTTCAAACGTAAATAATTACGATAAGCTTTTACACCAAAGAATAGCGTCGACCTGAATCGTCACGGATGCCGCTTATGGGGGGCTTCTTGCTCAAAATTCGGATTCACTAGTTCGACTGTTTGAGTTACGACTATTTGCCGCTTGTAGTACCGCCTTAAGGCGGGATATAGGGCATCTTAAATCTTCATGGTAAGGCGTTTGCCGCCTGAAGGCGGAACTACGAACGTAACTCAAACAGTGGAACTAGCAACCTGTACAAGATGCCGACACGATTTGCCTTGGCCTTACACCTTTGAGGTTACGACGCTTAAATTATGATCAAAGTGTAAAAATCTTGCGTTTCTTAAGAGATTTCTCATCAAGCGTATCACCTGGCAAATACAGGTTCCGGTCGATTGTGATCTTGCCGAACGGGTTCGTCGCAATGTGTCGGCTTGTGGCACTTCTTGCAGGATGATATGATTAGAAACGGTTTCATGACTACTCAAGCATTGATCCATAGTCTTGCGCCAACCATTGGAGATGCGATGCTGCCAGATTTTCTCCGCGAGTATGTAGATTTAACGGAATCTGCTTTACAAGATTATATAGCACGGGAGCCGGAGACTCCCGTGCTCACAGAGGGGCTGCGCTACGCGCTGGGATTAGATAGTTCCGAGTCGGTCCATCGCGGGAAGCGCCTACGCGGCGCACTTTGTTTGTTGGTGGCAGAAGGATTGGGAGCGACGCGAGATCTCGCATTGCCTTACGCGCTCTCGGTCGAAATCTTACACCAATTCTTGCTGGTACACGACGATCTGGAAGACGGCGACCGAACGAGGCGGAATCGTCCCGCCGTGTGGGCACGCTACGGCTTTGCACATGGTATCAACATAGGTGATTTTCTCGCGGCCAAAACCTATTCTGTTTTGCTGACCTCTAGCGGCAACGGGCTCTGTAACGCTAAGATACTGCAGCTTCTCGGTCTGTTGAATAATACCATGCTCGTGCTGGGAAGGGGGCAAGCCAGCGACCTGGCGGGCGAAAATCGCCGTGAGATGCGTTTATCTGATTGCGAGTCCATCGCGATAATGAAAACGGGGCAATGTTGGATATCGGCGTTGCTGGGCGGCGCCATTATTGCCGATGGATCGGATACGATTCGCCAAAGTCTCGTGTCCTACGCTAATGCCACGGGTCTGGCATATCAGATTGTCGACGACTCCCTTGATCTCACTCCAGGCAAGGGGCGCACGCAAATCGGCTCCGACATTCGTGAGGGCAAACGCACCTGGCTGGCCGTAGCCACAGCGGAACAGTGTAATCATGAAGAACGAAAACGACTTTATGATGTTTTAGACCTCCCACGAGACGAAACCTCTGACAAAGATGTAAACTGGCTTATCGATTTGTATCAGAAATACAATATCATCGAACTTGCGGCTCAACGAACCGAAGATCTTGTCGAGCAAGCAGTGGATAGCATTGCCGCATTGCCCCAACCGTTGCGGGAGCGGCTTACCGAGATCGCTCGTTCCATGGCGCAAAGGAAATCATGAGCCGGTAGCCCAGTCTCAGGCACACTACGCCGGCAATGGATTCCACCTCCATCCATGAATCGTATGCAAGGACCAAGCATGACAGCCCAATACGATGCAATTATTACGGGCGCCGGACCGGCGGGCACAAGCACCGCTCACATTCTCGGCCGACGTGGCTACCGAGTGCTTTTGATCGATAAAAAGACTTTCCCACGCGATAAAGCCTGTGGAGGAGGAATTACTTTCAAATCCCGAAAAGCCCTGCAAAAATTGGGCCTCTGGGACACTTTTCGTAAAACTTCGCCGTTTTGTGCCCACGGCTACTCGCTATATTCCAGCGATATGAGCGAAATCACTATTCGCCGCCATGATGATAACGATCAGGCGGCTATCCACATTACCCGCCGTGGGGATTTCGACAATTTATTATTGGAAGCGGCCAAAAACTGCAAAAACGTAACCTTTCTCGACGGCTGCACAGCCGAAGAACTGCTGATGGACAATGGGCAAGCACGTGGTATCCGCCTGAGCGGTTGCGGGCATACAGAACTTCATGCACCCTTGGTGATCGATGCCACAGGCGTTAACGCGGCCTTGGCCGCCAAAGCGGGGATGCTTTATTCCGGGCCCGGCACTTGCGCCTTGGCTGTGCGCGGCTATTATTCAGGCATGCGCAACCTCAGTAACGTCATCGAGATCTATTTCGACGAAAACGTACTGCCCGGCTACTATTGGATATTCCCCCTTTCTCCGACCGAGGCCAATATCGGTTGCGGATCATTCCAGCATATTATCCATAAGCGCGGTCTCAACCTGCGAAAATTGTTGGAAAATTTTCTTAGTACACACCCCATTGCAGCGAATAAAGCACAAGTAGCAACGCTACGGGGCAAACTCCGCGGCGGACGGATACCATTGGCCATGGAGCACGACCGTTCGCGCGTCGCGGGGGGATTCATGGTCGTGGGCGATGCGGCGGGCTTTGTAAATCCGGTTACCGCCGAGGGTATCGCTTTCGCACTAGACTCGGGCATTATGGCCGCAGAAGCAGGTGCCGATGCGTTGCAGCGAGGCGACCTCTCCCGCGATTCACTTCAAGCCTACGATCGTTTATGGATGGAAAGATTCGGCGAGCAGTTTAGCAAAAGTGTTGTTTTTTCAGACGGATTTCCGCCTGAGGTATATGCTCAATATGTCAACGCCGCTTTGGAACGAAACGGTGCGATCAAAGCTGCAATACAGGATCGCGGACGACAGTACGAGTTGATGGTCAAGCTCAAGGCTATCGTAAAATCGCTTTAACCTTTTTCCGGCGGACCAAACAAATACAGCAAAGGCGGCAGAATCAGCAGGTCTCCGAGCAGTGCCGAAAGAATGGCCAGTAAACAGAAAAAAGCGAAATCTCGTATCGCGGGCATGAAACTCAACATCATCACGCCGAATCCGGCGCTCAGAATCATCGACGTCATCACCACGGCAATCCCCACCGAACTCATGCTCCGCACTATGGCCGATCGCACGTCGGATTGACAACACCGTTCTCGATTGAAACGCATGAGCAAGTGAATAGTGTCGTCCACGGCCAGCCCCAGGCAGAGACTGAAACTCACCACGCTAGCAACCCTCAATGATTGCCCACTCCATACCAGCACACTGGCAGTGAAGAGCAACGGAAACGCATTTGGGATCACACTCACAAGGCCCAGACGCAATGATCGCAAAGCGATCGCGACGACTGCAAATACCAGCACGGCGGCCAGGCCCAGGCTTCTGGCAAGATCACCGACGAGCAAATAGACATTCTGAGAAGCCACCACGTACGTCCCTGTCAGAACAAGCTTGAAACCGGGATGCCTGTCCTGCAATTCGGCCAATTCACGTTGAATGCGTAAAAACGCCGGTTGAGTTTCCGAGGCGCCGATGTTCGGGGCATTTGCGGTTACGATCAATCGGTTTCTGTCCGGCCGTACCATCCGATCGCGAAACTTGAGGGGAATGCGTCGCAATAAAGATACACGTTGGCCCAGATCGTCTCCGGATCCAGGCAAACTCCGTAGAACATTGCACACCGAAAACGGTGAGGTCGTCAACGGTTCTTTTTCCAGTATGCCATGAATCGCCGAAGTGACTTCCTGCACCTCACGCGAATGCAATTCCAACCACTCGGGCCATTGTACGACAACATATACCATTATCCCGCCGCCAAAGGCTTTGTCACATTCGGCAAGTGCCATGGTAGTTTCGCAATTATCGGGAATGAACTCGGTCGTAAGACACTCCGGACGTAATTGCAGTGCCGTTGCTAACAGTACTGTAATTAGTACAATTGTGGCCGTAGAAATCGCTCGGGGATGGTTCAGTAGAAAAATTGCCAGTCGATTAAGACGCGGCGATTCCAACTCGGCGGGATCGTTGAATCCTTCCGGTAGAATGCGTGAACCGAGGCGACCGGCTGTCAGCAGAGGCACCAAGGTAATCACGGACAGGAATGTCAGTGCCGTTCCACAGCAACAAACAATACCGAAACGTCGCACGAGTTCGGTATTTGCCAGCGTCAAAGAAGCAAAGGCGATGGCGGTTGTTAATGATGCCAAGGCACATGCCGGTCCAAGGTGCTTGATCGCGGCCCATGCCGCTTCGCTTCTGGAACGGCCGGCTGCGAGAGAAAAGCGAATATCGATCACCAGGTGGACCGCATCGGTGAATCCGACCACCAACAGCAAAGTGGGAACTACGGCATTGATTCCATTGAGGTTCTCGCCCACCATGCCCATCGCGCCGATTGTCAAGATCACGCCCGTAATTGGACCGGCCACGGTAATCAGCACTGCCGCCGGACGGCGAAAAAGAAACATCGCGATCAATGTCGAAAGCACAGCGCCCAGGAACGTGAATTTCAACGTCTCTCTACGCGCATTTGCCAATGTGTCTCCCCATACAGCCGGCAACCCGGTAACACGTGCCTCGATTGCCGAACCTTGAGTAGCGGCCCGTGTAATTTCGCGCACTTGGGCAACGATACGTTCGAACTGAGAAATCTTTGCTGTCTCTTCCGTCAGCCGCAGCACCAATAGTGTCGTTTTGCCGTCGGATGACAAAAAATGCCCCGCAACAACCGGATGCTCCAAGGCTTCGCGGCGCGCTCGCTGGAGGCGATCAACACTGTTGTTGGACACGGGCAACAGATTCACGACGAGTTTTCCTTGTCGCCTTATGCCGGCCAGACTTAAAACGGAATCGACCCCCTCTATACTTTCGGCCTCGCGTACAATATTCCGCAAGATGTCCACGCCCTGGGGTGCGAATAGACTGTCCCCCTGAAGGATAATCAATAAGTCTCTATAGTCCGATCCAAAATCCTCGTAAAGGCTCTCCAACTCCTGGAAATTACTGTCGTTACGTCGAAATGTACTGTGAGGATCCTCGTCAAAGCCGACCTGCGATCCGGCAAGAATACTTATCACGATCACCAGAACAACAAGCACACCGGCTTTTCCACGCTGATTTATTATCCAGCCGAAGTACCACTTCATTTCTTGTCTGCTTCCTTTGCGGCAATTTTCCAAAGACAGTTCGTAGATCGTTAACATTCCGGTTGGTTCGGCAACAACACTGGCGGCTTTCGGCGGAATGCATCAGTGATTGTCCGGAATCTTCTAAAGTGTTGCATAAATTGAGCTAATTTTCAACTAACGCCTTGACAGCAGTCGTCATGGCTTGGAAACTGGTCATAGTCCGCTATTTCGGATTCGATAATTATCTCGCCTGAAGTCGTAAATCGGCGATCAACAATCCCCGGATAGCTCTTTCATTTTTTGCTTGGCGATGAAGAAAGCCGTTCCGTGTTGAAGAGATTATTACCGTTTATAACCTGTCCGACTACCGGCATGAATCGTGCCCATGCTCCCCCATTTTTCGAAGGGTGGTATTACAAACTTGTCGACCACGAGGAAGAACATCCTTTGGCGGTAATGCCGTGCCTTTGCCTCACGGAAGACTCTCGGCAAAGTCATGCATTCGTTCAGGTGTATCATGGTACCAGCGGCCAGACAACTTTCTGCAAATACCCCTTAAAGGAATTCCGGTCGACAAATCACGACTTCGATGTTCGCATCGGCCCGAATCAGTTTTCCGCGGAGAGAATATTACTTGATCTCGAAACGGAAGAAAGTTGCATACGTGGCGACCTGACTCTTCGCGATTTGACCCCCTGGCCTTCCACTTGGGTTTCGCCCGGCATTATGGGCTGGTATTCCTGGGTTCCCTTCATGCAATGCTACCACGGCATCGTCAGCCTGGATCATGCCATTCACGGCACGATCGATCTGGACGGACAAGCGATTTGTTTCGACAATGGGCGAGGTTACACTGAAAAAGATTGGGGCAGAAGTTTCCCGGAGGCCTGGATATGGTTTCAGTGCAACCATTTCAGTCAGACCGGCACCAGCCTGACGGGCTCGGTGGCCATAATACCGTGGTTACGCAGGCCATTTGCCGGTTTCATCATTGGACTTTGGCACAACGGCAGGCTCTATCGTTTCGCCACCTACACGGGCGCCAAAATTAAAGCAATTGACGTAAAAAACGAACAAATAAAGCTCACTGTTGAAGACAAACATCACCGCTTGGAAATGCATGTCATCGGTGCCGGGGGTCACTCTCTACGCGGGCCCACATCCATCAGTATGGAAGGTCGCGTGGTGGAAACGCTCGGTGCAACAATCCATGTCAAATTGCAGGAATTGAATCATAAGGCCGAATGCGAGATATTCCGCGACATTGGCCATCACGCGGGCATGGAAGCCATGGGCGACACGCAGCGACTGATGAATCTCTCTACAATGAAGAAATGAGCCACAACGACATAGGAAATACCCTGATGAAAGAATATCCAAACATCTTCCAGATGGCCCGGGCACCGTTCTTTACGGCATTGCTATCGCCATTGGTTTTCGGAACGCTGCTGGCCTGCCATGTAGACGGACGCTTCGAGGTAATCAATTTTTTACTGATGTTGGTTATCGGAATTGGATTGCACACTGCCACTAATGTATACAACGATATCTACGATACCGAACAAGGCGCGGATGAGGTAAACGTTCATCGCAATGAGTTCAGCGGTGGTTCGGGGATCCTGGTCAGGTATCCCGAGTTGACCGCAAAAATGTACATGCTTGCACGAGCAGGATTGATTTTATCTTTGCTGGGAACGATAGCCTTAACTTTTTTCGTGGACAGATCGCAATGGCCAATGCTGTGGGCACTTTTTTTTGTATCCGCCTTTTTGAGCAAGTATTACACGGCAGCTCCGGTCAAATTGGCTTATCGCGGGCTGGGTGAAATTGCCGTCTTGTTCAGCTTCGGCCCCATGGCAATGATGCTGGCATATGTCAGCCAAAATACCGACCTGTGTTCCGTGATGATAACAGCCATGCCAATCGGTGGTTTAAGCACGGTGACCATACTGCTGATGGGGGAGCTGATCGATTTACCCGCCGACAAGCAAGCCGGGAAGCTAGGCATTGCGCCACGGCTAGGCAGCAAAGCCACGGCAGCGATCTATGCGGCCGCGCAAGCGGCAATCGTACTCAACGTAATTGCCGTGGCTGTGCAACTCGAAGGATACGGCTGGCCTCTATTCGCAGCACTGCTACCCTATGTGGTTATCTTCCCGCGTATTATTATTGTGCTGAAGTCACATCACAACGATCCACAAGAGTTGATGGTTATAGCAAAAGCAAATGTCCAATTGCACCTGCTATTTTCACTCCTTCTGAACCTGAGCATGCTTTTGATTTCAATGTTATGGTAAACCGATCTGCTCGAGCGGTTTCACGGTAGCAGTGCTTCAGAACGCCTATAAGTCAGTGTTAGCATTTGACTTGGCTGGGATTTTGGGTTGCAAGTAGTTGTCAATAACAGCCGACAGCCGATCACGGTCGATTGGCTTGGTTAGATATTCATCGCATCCGGCCTCAAGACACTTGTCGCGATCGTTGGACATGGCATGTGCCGTGAGCGCTATTATGGGCGATTTCCATCCTGTCTGCCGAAGTTTGCGTGTGGCTTCGTAGCCGTCCATTTCCGGCATCTGCATATCCATCAAAATGAGATCGTAGGGCAAGTTTTCCCGGGCGGATCTCATTGCTTCCCGATAGGCCACTGCACCGTTTTCGGCAATCTCGACTTGCAGCCCCAGCTTTTTGAGGATCGTACTGATTAGGCGCTGATTGTCCGGTCCGTCTTCGGCCAGTAGCACTCTTCCCTGCCACTGCCGCCAGCTATCTTTCGGTGCATCTCTATGACTTGTCTGCCTTCCCTTAGGAAGCGCGTCGAGCCATAAAACGTCATCCAAAGATCCCGGATCGATTGTCAACTTGAACGTGCTTCCCTTCCCTTGTTTGCTCCGAGCTGTGATATCTCCACCGAGCAGCCTGGCCAGTTTTCTAGACACGGCCAATCCGAGTCCGGTCCCACCATAGCGCCGGCTTGCCGACGAATCAACCTGGGTAAACGGTTCGAAGATATGTCTGATCGCCTTTTCCGGCAGACCGATGCCTGTATCCTCCACGTCGAACTGGATGCGTGTGGAACCGTCAGCCAGGTGTACCATCTTTGTAAAAAGACGAACGTGGCCGGAACTCGTGAATTTTATCGCATTGCCGACCAGGTTCACTATAATCTGTCGAAGACGTCCCGGGTCTGATTGGATCTTTGCGGGAAGCGGGAAATCATAACGCACTTCCAGAGTTAAACATTTTTGCTCAGCAACCGGCTGTAGAAGAGACACGGCATCTTGGAGGATATCCAAGAACGAGCATTCCTGGATGTCGGCCACCATTCTTCCTGCTTCGACTTTCGATAAATCGAGGATGTCATTGATTAAATCCAGAAGAGCCCGACCGCTACGGCGTATGGTGTCTATATAACTTCGCCGTTCTCCCTCTTCCGTATCGGGCGATTGCAGAAGGTCCGCAAAGCCGAGAATCGATGTCATAGGCGTACGTATCTCATGGCTCATATTGGCCAGAAACTCGCTCTTTGCCTGGCTTGCAGCTTCGGCCGCGTCTTTGAGTTTTGCCATTTCGTCAACGGCGGCCTTTAAGGCATCGGCAGAGTGTTTCAATTCGATTTCGGTTTTTTGATGGCTGTGGATTTCCTCCTCAAGCCGTTGATTGGTTTGGGCAAGTCCCGCAGTTCGTTCTTCTACGAGCTGTTCCAGGTGCTTATGGTATTTCTCCAGTTTTTCTTCTGCTCTCTTCTGTTCGGTAATATCGAAAAAGGCCTCCAGCAACACTGTCTCATCGTCGATCTCTATCGGCGTGACCGTCTTCAGAATGGGGATCCTTTTTCCTGTCTTTGAAATGAGGATGCATTCGGAGTGATCGACAGATTGTCCTAGATCGAGTATCGGACATTGTCCCATCCTTTTGGGACAGAGTGTTTCATGGCAGAATTTGCCCACGACCTCTTCATCCGTCGTATATCCCGCGGTTTTCAAAGCCGAGGCATTCATCTTTCGCACCCTATGATCGGCACCCACTACTGCCACCCCAACCGGTATACTTTCCAAGATGGTTTCCAATGTAGCCCGCGACCGGCGTAGATCGGCTTCAGAGAGGCGCCGCCTTCTCAGAAGACGCATGGTTTGTGCGAGGATCCATGTGCTGACTATCGTCGCCAGAATACCTGAAGTGCCGATCGTAAAATACCGGACAATCGCCATCCTCCAAGCAGCTTCTTCGAGTTGACTTTCCAAGAACGCCAACCTTTCGGCCGTATCGTAACGGATCTTGTCGGCGTATTCCGCGGCACGCGTGGTCAGAGCACAGCCTACTTTCAGTTCCAGGCCGATACTCCTGTCGATCTTGCGCCGAGCCGTTGGATCACTTGTCTCGAATTTATGCAAGACTAATTGCGACAGCGTGTTTATTTTTACCGATAAATCCGCGAGCAATGGCACGAGTTCGACGACCTCGACAACAATGTTTTCATGCGGACTGCGGTGATAGGTAATCGAACGCCGAATCTCGCCGACATTTCCGAGGGTGGCTGGCCTTACGTCTATTATATTGCCGCCGTTCGACAGAACACGAAGTATTTCTTCAGCGGAATCGATTTGTCGAAACGCCTTATCGCGTATGATTCGAACTTCCTGGTCATCGCTAGCAGTGGTCAGATGGTGCAGGTGGTGACCGAGAAGCAGAACGTCATTTTTCACTATGTTGCCGAGAGTTTGTTTCGCACGTTGCTGCGCGACAAGGTACAGGTAATTTTGCCTGTGTCGCTCGTCAATGTAGGATTCGAGCAGGATAAACCCTATCGTCGCGCAGCAGATTGCGATCAAAAATAAAAACCAGCCGATAATAGGTTCCCGCAAGCCCGGGAAAAATCGGCGAGCGTTCGCAATCAGGCATTTGATATAACGTATTCGCATAACACAACGATGTTTCAGGACGATTCAGTTGGTCGAGTACATGTTCGGCTCAACAACTCTGTGCAAAACTCCCGTATTCCAATCATTCCACCTCATAGAGTCCATACCGCTTGAACAGTTCAACGCCTTTTGGGGACGAGGCATAGTCTAGAAACTTCTTCGCGATTTCCGGGTGCCGGCTGCAAGTGAGTACACCCAAGACAAGTGTCTTTTTGCCGGCGTATTGCTCGTCGATTGCAATCGCATCCACATTAGGAGAGTTTTCGGGCCAGACGGAAGTAGCGTACCAGTTGACGACAACGTCGGCCTCCTTGTCTGCAAGCACCTTTGTAAGATCTTTTGAATCGGTCGTTAGTGCTCTCGCATTGTGGGCAACGGCCTCGTAAATGCCTCGTCGCTGCAGAATTCGTTTGGTTTCCCGCCCAATGCTTCCGCTATCCGGATCGCCGATCACAACGTAATATTCAGGGTTGGCAAGGTTGGCAAGATCGTTCGTGATTCCTTTAGGATTCCCCTTTTGTACCATGATAGCAGCCTTGTTATATCCCACGACTGCCGTTTCAAGAACAAGACCTTTCTGAACGCATGTCTTCATATAGGAATGCGATCCAGGCAAGTACAGATCGCCCAATTGATTGACACTGATTGCGTGAAGCAAATTACCCGAGCCCCCCCGGGCTATAATGATTTGGCAGTCTTCCTGTTTCTCTATCACACGCGCAATTTCCGCAATCGGCTTGAACATCGTGATGCCACAGTAGACCAACAGCTCTTTACGAGGCTCTTCTTCGCCGTTTACATCGGCAAAGGCATACCAAAAAGCTGTTGACATCATAATGGCAAAGACGGCGAGCCCCATCGTTATCCAGATAATCGCTCGCACTGTCTTCTCCTTCCGCCAACAAGCCCGTGACTTTTTTGGCTGCCCGGATTCCCTGAGCCGGGATTCATCGCATTTCGGTGAAAAGCCATAAGAGCAACGTCCATCAATCCCGGTCAACGGAATAGACACCGAACGGCGAACCACCGTTTCCTTCTTCTCGTGGAAACCATTATGTTTAATTGTGACTAGATTACACTAAATCGTGGGGTACGATAACCAGACTGTCAAATACATTTTTCGTCGTTTTTTGCCGATTTTGCCGTGGTAATCAAAGCATTCATTGCAATCCTTTCAGGTGATCTTTTAGGTGAATGCCATATGGAATTCCCTTAAATAACCAGGCAATACGCCACTCTCTCCTACTACCGCTTGTTCTTTACAGTCCTGCACAAAAAGGATGGTACGCCCGAGAATGGAGAAGGGCAAAAGGCCCGTGGGAATGCAATTAGCAGAATCGCAGCTTGTATGACAAAACCCGGCTTTAGACTTCGTCAAACAACAGCATCATCTTGTCTTCCGTCCCAACTTCCGCAAACACCGCGTCGCGGGCATCCTCGTCGTTGCTGTTCTCAACATCTATCCAGTGATAGGCCATAATAGTGGCGCCATTGATCAGATAGTTATCCACGCTGGCATCCTCATTGGTCCAGAACAAGCTTGACATCGATTTATACTTAGCAGCCATAATGTCGGAATCGGTAGAGCCGTTATCGTACGTACCGATACTATCGGCGGATAGTATCACGGCGGTAGTGGCCAGGGGCAATTCATTGAACTCCACCGGATAAGAGATCGCCGTATTAGGCCGGGCACTTCGATAGTTGCTCGCGAAGAAAGCCAGGTCGCCCAAGTCGATCGTGCCCGATCGATTGAAGTCGGCCGCATAGGCGTATGGGCTGTCGGTGGTAATGCCCGGCTTTTCGCCATAAACCGATGCGAAGAACGACAAGTCTGCCAAACCGACCGTACCGTCGTCATCCATATCGTAGGGCACGGCCCGCAATTGCGTATGCGGCCCTGGCCCGAACTGCATTATGCAGGGTACCGCCTCGGCCGACCCATCCTGCGGCGACTGCAATTCAATCCCGCATGCAACCGCGTCCAAATACTCGCCCGCAAGATGAATCGGCACTCCCGCATCACTTGCCGTGGGTTCGAACCGCACGCGGGCAAGCAAAGCCCACCGGTCGTCGCCGACATCCATCCGCGAGGTCGCCGCCCCCACACCGGAGATCGTGCCGCTTTTGTCATCAATCGTCCCGGAATGATTACTTTCAAACCCCGGCCCATACTCGATGGCCGTGGCCGTATGGCAACCGGTATCATACTGTAAATCGACCAAGGCCGAGGGTACGCCTTGTTGATCCGTGCTGGGCGTATCCACCCAGATTTCCACAAAAAAAGGTTGCCACTCGTCGATCCAATCCGCCCCGGGCGGAAGTACGTCTTTCTCGCCGTCGGTATCGAGCACGCTTCGTCCCGTAACGACGATTGCACGCACATCTATCGGGGGAGCGTACTCATGCGCACCAATATCGACGCATGTGAAAAGAATTCGCGACCCGCCCAGCAAATCGTTGGCCAACGGACTACCTTCGGCATCTACCGCCAAAGAATCACTGCCCGCGTCGAAGGCCGGGCTGTCAATCTCGATCCGCATATCGCCATAATCGTTATTGGCCGATTCGTCGATGTTTGCCGTGCCTGGATCATCCCGCCAGCCGTCGCCCCCGTCCCACGCATCGCGCAAGAACCGCGGATCGGTCGGACTTGCGGTTGTCCCCACGATATTGCCGCCACTACCGTTAATCAGAGCATTCTGGTCTGAATCATCACCGATGATACTGTAAGAACCGGTAATCGTGCCATTTTCTTCGAAAGCGATGTCCGGCCTATCGGGCGATGTATTTTTAGCGACAATAGTGTTATTAAGCGTCGTGGTCGGGAAGCTATGATTGCAGGAGGTAAAAATTCCGCCGCCACGGCTGCTTGCCAGGTTGCCCGTCAGAGTGGAGTTCGTGATAAACAGATCGGGATAACTGGGAGTCGTGGTGTAAAGTCCACCGCCGATGAAAATTCCTCCGCCTTCGTCCGCCGAGTTGCCCGAGAATGAGGAGTTTTCGATCCGCATCGTGCCGTAATGCGTGCGAACCCCTCCGCCGTCCTCGCCGGCCGAGTTACCGTTGAAACGTGAACTCGATATGGTCATTTCGCCGGAATAGTTGCGAATCCCTCCACCATCTTTAATGGCCGAGTTTTCCGAAAAAGTCGAGTCGATGATCGTCGCCGTGCCGAAACTGTTGCTATAGAATCCTACGTTGCTGTAAAGCCCACCACCTTCGTAGGCCGAATTGTCCGAGATAATCGAGTCCGTTATCGCAAGCGTGGCCGTGCCGCCCAGACTATTATTGTAAATCCCACCGCCGCGATCCGCCGAGTTGCCTGCGATAGTCGAGCCGATTACCGTCAGCGACGTGTCGCTGCTATTCCCATAGATGGTAATCCCGCCTCCGTCATTTGCCGAATTGCCCGAGATCGTCGAGTTGGCAACAGTAAGCATACCGCTATTATAAATCCCGCCGCCGCTGTTGTCCGCGCCACCGGTTATTGTGACTCCGTCGATCGTGGCGGTCACGCCATTTATGATCCGTATCACATTGCTACGCCCGTCGGCGTCGATCACTAGCTTGTCTGCGCCGGGGCCTAGAATTTCAAGATCCTCGGTAATAGCAAGTGACGATCCATCGAGCACAATCGTGCCCGGACCGTCGGCGAAGAGTGACGGATCGAAATCGATACGATCCAAACCATCCCAACCGGCAGTCGCGTCGCCGACGGACAAATTTTTATTTGCGGCTTCGATGGCCTCGCGGAGGGTTATGAGGCCGTCCAGGTCCACATTGTCTTCGAGATTGTCGACCGTGATCGCACAGTGGCATAAAACTGTCACAATGCCTGTGCTTCGATATCCCCACTGGTTAATAGTCGTGTAATTAAAACTTGCCCAGCCATTAAAACTGGCATCCGGTGTATATACAACCGTCTGTCCAGCAAGGTCCACCGTGCCGTGCGTGTTAAATGTTGCTTCGACAGAGTCGACCATAAGTGGCCCCACGCTAACGTCATTATCCACCAGATAGCCGGCAGGGATTATATTGGGGGCATCATCCTCCTGAATTATTAACTCGTCGTCTTCGGTCCTTGTGATAGAAAATATACCTAGTGATCCGGCTGGAACTGAAGCGCCCGAAGTGTCGTACACCTGATCGGCAACCATTGTGATCTGATACTCTCCGAAATCATCATCTCGCCAGAGACTACCGGGCGGGGTGACACGGTACGTGGCTATTCTCGGTGAACCATCGGTGTAGTCGTCAATGCTAATCAACTCGGCGTATCGGCTATAGCTGTTTGGGCCGGTTACAAAGATGTCGTTTGCTCCGATTGTTGCCGTGGAGAGGGCGTTGATATCCGAGTAGTTCACCGAGAAGACAGTTTCATTAGCAGCGATGCTTGCGTTTGATAAGATCTCCGCCGTAGGGGGTGTATTGTTGACTGTGACTATGGCATCGCACGCATCATACCCCCCGTCGTCATCTGTCACCAAGACGCTTACGACATTCTCACCGGGAACGGTACTACTAAAGGCGACACTAATACCTGACGCATCGTTGAATTGTCCGTCACCGTCGAAATCCCATTGGTACGATGCAATATCGTTGCCGGGATCGGTTGAACCGGCGGCAATTAGTGTTATAGTTCCCCCTTGGTCAGCCACGTATGGTCCTCCGGCATGAGCCGTGGGTGCAACATTATAGACCGTCACGGTAGTGCTGTGCATGTCATAAGCTACATCGTCGTCGACCACTTGAACTCCAACGGTGTAGACTCCGTCGGCCGTGCGGCTGAAAACAACACTTTTGCCACTCGCGTCATCGTAGTCACCAAAAAAGGGGACAGGTACAATTTGCCTGGAAGGCCCTTCGGGTGCTGCACACAAATTGTACCAGTCCCCTTTTTCCGGCCCACGAGATAAACCAAACTCTATCGAATCGTCCGTAAAATAGATCTGCGTGCCGCCCTTGTTGTAGCCGAAGTAGACATTATCGGCTGCCCACTGGCCGGCGTTTTCGGCGAATAGCGCGTCTTGCGTATGGAACATCTGTAAAGCATCGCTAGATAAGGATTCGCTCGAACCCGTTACGCTGAGCATGCGACGATCTTCCAGCGGCTCGCACCTTAACCGACGGGCAAACACCTCTCCTCGAAGCATGGCCATATGCCGGAATTTTTTCTGTCGCGAACGCTTCCGCCACAACACAAGGTGTCCTAACTCAAATAACCGCTCCCGCATGACCTGACCCTCTGTGTTATTTCCGAGATGTGTATCTATGGCGGGTTTTCCCACCCCAAACCGGCATATGAGCCCGTAACTTACCCATGAAAATTCGCTACATTATGCCTATTCTATCCGATTTATGAGTCGCCAGCAACACCACCCGGATTATGGGGAGAACTTGTCGAAAAACCATCCCCAAGTCAATCAGTGGGCCTGGTTGTAATCCAGCGTTTAGATCTTGTGGTGCAGGCTTCCAGCCTGCTTGAGCAGCCAAGATGGCCGCACCACAAATCAACAAGCTATTTCGCCCGGCCTACCTTCAGGCATTTCACTCATATTCCGCGCGGACTTTGATTTCTTTTCCTCTCGGAACAACCATTACCGTTTCTTTCTCGGGGTTGAAATCCGCGTGGGTCTTGCCGTCGACAAAAACTCGCTTTATTCGCTTCTCGCGCGGATGGGGCAAGCGGATCGTAATCTTCTCCGGTGGCGTTCGCGTGGGCGGCGAGATCGACGCCTCGATATGGCCGTTCTTCGTGGCTGACGTAATGACATAACCGATCGGGCCGAAGATGGTCGGGAGTCGTTCGGCGCGAATGTGCATCCCGTCTTTCAACCAATTTCGGGTTACAAACGGCGCCAGGCGCAGTTCGTCGCCTCGCTCCTGCACAAGCATTATCCGTGTCTGGCAAAGGAACCAGCCCGTCTCGTGCGTCTTGTTCCAACCACCGGCGTTGTGAAAATGCTCCCAGAACGTCAGGTTCTCGCGGCTGACCAGTGACGGAATCGTATTGAAGTAGGCTCGAATGAACGGCTTCACATCGTCTCGCAGACCGTACAGCTCAACGCTGCGTCGATAGTACGGTTGGCACTTATTGAAACCGCCCAGATGGAACCAGCTCGTACGGTTGAATTTTTCATCGTAACTCGGCTCGCCAAGTCCAGACCGCAGAAACTCCAGACTCTCCATATTATCCAGCATGTCCTCGACCTCCTCTGCCATGGGATCGAACACGCCGGTCACATACAACTGATGTGCCATCGCGTTCTTGCACCACGCGCGACTGCCGTCCTCGCCTGGAAAGAAACCTCCCACTTCGCCGAACACGAACAGGATGGGCGGGAAGGCCGGCGCCCACATGCCGTCGCTTTGCGATACAACCGGTGCCCGCGCGGCGGTCCAACGATACGACCGTTCGATGCAATCGCGGTATTCGGCCGCAGCACGAGCAAGCTTCCCGGCGTCGGCATGACCGATCTTGCCCAGCAGCCGGGCCGTTTCTCGTAAGCCCGAGCAATACTGGGCCTCTTGAAACGTCGTGTTTGTATACCGTCCCCAGTCGGCAAAAACGCCCGGCGGTGCAACGCCCCAATTCGGTTGCTTCTCTCCGTGGCTGTCAATTTGCTTGGTTTTGTCTCGCTGCGCGGAAATCCAGTTGCACAACCGCGCGAACTCCGCTGCGTTCTTTTCGAACCACTCCATGCCGCCGGAGCGTTCGACATGTTCGACCATCGTCCAAAGATGCCAGCCGCTTCCCATCATCGTGTAACCGGTGGTGAGATAACCCGCGTCGTTATAGCGTGCAATAAAGAACTCCAAAGCGTTTCTCGCGAAATCTTGATGCCCCATCATGTCCATGCCACGAATAACCGGATGAGATTCGCTCTCCAGCGCGCCGTATCGGTCCGATGATGTCCAAGCATCGATTCGTTTGCCCTGCTCTTCATTCCCGGCGGCCAGCATGATATGGATTTGTGACGCGTGAATCAGATTCGTCAAGAATCTGTTGGGAACTTCTATCCGGGCAGAATTCCTCATCAGTTCGCGCCAGTATTCTTTCGTCTTTTTCGCATATTCGTCGGCTGTTTCCTTGAACCGGACATAGTCGTCTACCTTTACCTTCCAGCCGGGAATGTAGCAGCAAACCTTCGCCTTTCGCCCTGCCCGCAGTTCGCCGGCGGCAATCACCTTTTCCCCATCACCGGAAATTTTCAATGGTCCCGCGCTTTGCGTATCGATAAATGCAAGCAGCCGCCCGTCGCGCACGGCCACAAAACCGCCGTCAACCGCCTTGAGGTCCTGCATCGGAATGAGCTTACCCTTTTCCCCGGACGATCCTTGTTTCCCATTCAGGGACGAGTCACGAAGAACCTTGAGGACCATCAGTGTCTCGGCCGCCTTATCGCGGGTATTCTCAACCGTGTACTCGGCCACGCACACGCAACGCCGTCGATGCCATGCCGGCCGGCCGGCATGTGGTGTGTTCTCGACCGGCGCGACGAAAGTTCGGGCGGAATACTTCACGCCCTCTTCGTCAACGGTCGTTACCGGAATGGGCATCGTTTCGTCTTCCAACTGCCGGGAAAGTTTTTCATAGTGCTCGTCGCCGAATACGACGTGCAACTGATACGGCCAACGCCGCTGGCCACGATATGTTTTGCCGTCGAAAACAGCGCTGGGCTCGTCTTCCAGGGTAAAACCGACCGGACCGTGCCGATAGGCCACGAATTTACGCTGGTCGCAAGCCAGCGAAAGCATTGTCGGCCCCCGGTCCTGAATATCGCGGTGGACCATCTCTATGGCCTTTTCGAACGTCTGTTCCGGCATCTCGCGAATCCGGTCGAGGATTCGCCTATTACCGCTCAGCTTCTTCTTATAGGCATCGAAGGAAACGGGCTTGCTTACGTCGGAAACCATAATCCCCGCCCTCGGAATGTACATCGCGCCATTTTCGACAACCGGTTCGACGGCGACGGCAAAACGCGTGTCCTTTGCCTTGAAACGTAGCGTGGTCTGGTCCGTTTTACAACGATTAGTCTTGGCGTAGCGGACTGTGAAGGTAATCGGTTCGACCGGGTTCCACCGTATGCGATGTGGATTTTCCCGGCTCACGGCCTCGCCGTTATAGATGTTGATCGATACGGGTGTTTTCCCGAGTGAAGAGTCGGCTTCGATGCGAATGTCCGCCGTCCGATAGATCGATCTAGTGCGGGCGGTCAGCTTTGCTACTTTCGAAGGAAGACTCTTTACACCGCGAAAAACCCATCGGACTTTATCCGTCGCCTTACGGCCTTGTTGAAAGTTCAGCTTCCAGATCCAGGCGCCGTCTCGCTTGCGGGGCTCCACGGCTACGGCCTTCCAGGCTCCCTGCCAACTTGAAACGCCCGTCCATAACTGAAATTCGACATTCTCCGGAACATAAATCGGATCCGTGAAGATCAGGCCCGCTTCTCGCAAATATCGAAACTCCCGCCATTCCAACCCGATAACACCGTTCCCCTCGTCGTCGACAGGGATCGCATATACTCCATCTTTTGCCACAAGGTCCTTCGTGAAGGAAATGTCTTCCGCTGGAAATTCCTCGACCCGTTTTGCTTTCGTTCCTTGCATCCGCTTTGGATCGGAGGTGACAACGGTAGCGAAAGGCGCAACATCCACCTTTGAGATGCGACCTTGTTTGCGTCCATGGGGATCCGGCGTAAGCCGTACATCGACCCAGTTGGCTGCATCGCATCTTAATCCATCGCCCGCGTCGGTAACGACAAGACGCAATTCGCTTCCACTGCGAACATCCACTGTGACCTTCTTGAGTCCGTCTTTCCGGCGAACGATCCCACTGTCGAATTTCTTTTCGTCGTCGACGTAGACCTGAAACACGACGGAGCCGTCATTACCATCTTGCAGCCCGATCGCGGAATCGAAACGGGCGAATTCTCCGTCGAGATCCACTACCACCTCACCCGGCGCGTGCATTCCGATACCGCGGGCATAGGCCTTTCCACCAACAATCAGTTTGCGGGCCGGTTTGCGCGGCGGTTTGACCGCCGCATCGAGACTCACATGTCCGAATCCGCAATGGGTATAGACGATGCGGTCCTTGAGTTCACTTCCTATATACTGGACGGAATGGTTGCCACTAGCAACGGCGGCTGACAAAAGAACGGTTTTTATTAGAAATAACATGTTGGGATACTTTAATGGTTAATTATCGCCGCAACTTGCGATCGTGCAGTGGCACGCCCGCGGGACGACGTGCCGGGATGGTCATACCGCCGGAGGCTTCCAATCTATCGAAAAGCTCTTTGCGCATCTCGGCAATTTGGTCTTGATAGGCCGGCACGTTGATGAGATTATGACGTTCGACAGGATCGGTTTTAAGGTCGTAAAATCCATTGCAATCCCAAACACCATGATAGAATATATATTTATAGCGATCCCCGCGCAGAGCGAATATCGTGGGGGTGGCCGGAAAATTCCATTCCCAGTAGTATTCGTACAGAATTTTTTTGCGCCAGGGAATATTTTTGCCTGCTAAAAGCGGCAGGAAGGATCGGCCGTCAATTTTGGCCTCCTTAGGCACGGGGCAAGCGGCTGCTTGCATAAGAGTGGGTGCAATATCGATATTCTGGATCATCTGTGTGAGTTTCGTGCCCGGCTTGATGAGACCGGGAGCGTAGACGAGCATGGGCACGCGGATCGATTCTTCGAAAGCATCGCGCTTATCGTAGAAACCGTGTTCGCCCAACTCGAAGCCGTTGTCGCCCATATAAAGCACCAAGGTCGAATCGGCCAGCCCGGACTTGTCCACGTATTCCAACACGCGCCCGAGGTTCTCGTCCAGTCCGTGTACCGTCTCGCAGTAGCGGCGATACAGATCATCGAAGGAGGGGACGGGATCATTGTCGAAGGGACCGGTCTGCATATGGTCTATGCCGTGGATGCCGTATCGCCGCTCGCGAACCCAGCGTGGTTGGGTGCGATAGTTTTCCTCGGTGTTGGCCATGGTTTTGGGGTACTTGATCGGCGACTTTTCATAACGACCTTGATGTCGCGGCGCCGGTTGGAAGGGGAAATGGACTGCTTTATACGACAGGTAAAGGAAGAAGGGCCCGGAGCGTTTCTGCTTGAGCCAGGCCAAGGCCTGGTCGGTGAGGATGTCGGTCGTATAGCCTTCGTGTTGGGCGTGTTGACCATTGATGTTCAAGGTAGGATTGAAATATGTGCCTTGCCCGCGGAAGCTGACCCAGTGGTCGAAACCGGAACGTGGATCGTCGTGATCGTGGCCCATGTGCCACTTGCCGATGAAGGCCGTTTCGAAACCGTGGAGCTGCAAGTGTTCAGGAAAGAAAACGGTTCCTTTGGGAACGGGGCGCTGATTATCGACCACTCCGTGATGATGCGCATATTGGCCGGTAAGGATCGATGCGCGGCTGGGCGAACAGAGCGAGGTGCTGACGAATGCGTTTTGAATATAGGCGCCGTCCCTGGCCATGCGGTCCATATGCGGAGTTTCGAGAAACTCGGGGCAACCATTCACGAAGCCCATGAAGTCGTAACGATGGTCGTCGCTGAGGACGAGGATGATGTTGCGAGGTTTGGTATCCTTGATTTTTTGGGCCTGAGCCGCCAGGCATGATCCAAGAAGTGCAACCAAAATGAAAAAGAGTGCTGGACGATTCATTGCAACCTCCACATTGGTTTCTGTTGATGAATTGGCCCTTGTTAGCCCGGTCGCCTGCGACCGGCTGGTGGAAATACTGGATTTTCCGACACTCTCTGTTCCGTCGCAGGCGACGGGGCTAACAGAGAACGCAAAGAAAAAGCAGAGAAACGAGAACAGGGAACGCCACGACTTCGGCATCCAGCCTTTGGATTTCCACACTAGCGGCCCGTTTTCAGTTCGAAATCGAACGTGTTGTGTTTTGGTTTGACGTCGGCGGTGAGGATGGTGTTGTGGTTGTATTTCGGCGGAACTAGTTGACGTCTGGCGGTATCTTTGGCAGTGATGACAACGGTGTGTTTACCCACGACCGCTCCCTTTATGTCGCGGATGTAGATCAGTTCGTAGCGGCCGTCGGCGTCGGTGGTTCCGGTCGAGAATCGCTTCTTCTCATGCTGGAAGGTGATTTCCGCATTGGCAAGTGGTTTACCATTCAGCGTAACGGTGCCGCTGACCGTGCCCAACTCCGGCCGGTCCGAACTCCCGCACCCACACACAACCAAAACACCAACCGACAACAGAATTGATTGCAGAATATTACTACGTATCATTGTATAAACAATTCTAATAACACACCAAACATCGGTCATTGCCCACATTCCTTATGAATTGGTAAGACTTACATAAAATTGCAAATTCAACATTCACAATCCCTGCCTTCTGCCCTCTGACATCTGCCTTCTAATAATCCTCATCCGTCCCCACCACGGTTCCTTCCTGCATTGTGCACAGCCGTTCGAACAGGTAGTTACCGACATTTTCACTGATGAAATGGATACTTCCGTCTGCGTATCCGAAGTTGGCTCCACCCACATGGTCGCTACCGGGCGCTTGGAAGTATGGACCGTTGATACCGTTACTGTTGTCTTCGCGTCCCGGGCCGGGCGTATTGTAGCCGGTGGCGCCGTCGAAAAGATTCGATGCTCCGCCCACGGCCCAACCGTCAAGACTTTTGGTGCGGGTGGAAGTTCCCCAGAGTCGTTGCACCTCGCCGATCATAACCGTACTCGAAGTACCGTCGGTGCAGTCGTCCAGCTTGGTTGTAATGTTGGGCAGGAACAGCCCGCGATTGCCGCTTTGATGCCAGAATAGACCGGTCACCGGATGCGAGGTGGGCGGCGAGTTGTAAAGCGAATCGCCGCCGCCGGCACAGGCGCCGTAATCGGTGCCGCCCTTCTTCATGCCCATGAATATCATGTTTGCATACTTGCCTCCGCCGACCGTGTTCCGCCGCGTGGGGCAGTAGAATTCGGCAATGTCGTTGGCGGCAATATGAAGGTTTCCACGCACATTGGTGTTGAAATTCCACTGGTCGTGGAGCATGCCCTTCTCTATCATGGGTAAGATTAATAGCATCCAACTGGTGCCGTGGCGGCCGGCACCGCTGGTGCTTATAGCGTCTTCCCATACCTGCCACTGGCTGGCCGGGGGGCTGTCGTCGCTGGAGCGGGGATTGCTGCCGGATACGATTGCCGCGGGCGGAAGCACTCCGTGCGTGTCGTGATAGACATGCAGCGCCACGGCCATTTGTTTGAGATGGTTGGTGCATGTCATGCGTCGAGCCGCCTCGCGGGCAGCTTGCACGGCCGGTAACAGAAGCGCTATCAGGATGCCGATAATGGCTATCACTACCAGGAGTTCCACGAGCGTGAAGCCGGAAACCCGCTTTTGGCAGCCGGATTTCAAATAAGTCGCCCGACCTGTTCGCGATAAGTAACGCGAATATAAGCTCTCGGTTTTCATTCGACAACAGACTCCTGTTTATGTAGTGTTAATTTTCAGCGAGTCGAGATAACTCATCAGTGTCGAGCATCCCTCAACGGTTCCTTGCGTGGCCAGTCCCCTCGCGGTGTTCTTGTCGCCATCGGCAAAAGCCTTTTCGATCTCGGCTTGTATTTGTTTGTCCTGGGCGTAAATTTTCTCCTGAGCTTGCTTGTGGGCTTCGAGCAAGTCGCCCTTGAGTGCCAGCCCGCAGCCGAACTCTTGTTGACCGGGCTTTGCCAGAAGCGAAATCAGACGCCGGCCCGCGGTTGAGCTTTTTCCGTCTAAAATTGCTTTAGGCGTACCGTTCGCCAGCGGATAAAGCGGTACATACGGCGAAATGCACGGCAAAGCAAACCACACGCTGCTTAACTGCCCCGGTTGCTTCGGATCGATGCGGACAGTCATCCCCGAAATACTCGAGCCGAAACATATACTCGGGTGCGTGGCGGCCGCGTTCATGTCTGCCAAAGTCAAGTTACCCTTTTTGCTCAAAACGATTCTCGCACCGTCCGTATTTGCCCGGGCGGAAAAAACTATCGTGTCCCGGAAAAACCAGTGCTGTTCTTCGTGCGAGTTTTGCGCCACGCGCAATCCTTTTCCATAACGGTCGGCAAAGAACCAGTTGGTGCCGGTTTTCGATCCGCCAGCATACCAGCCGTCGCGGATCATCTCCTGGATAATTTCCAGAGCGTCTTCGCAACGTTCGGCCCGTTCTGCGATGAGGCGGAGGATGTAGGGATTCATCACGCCGTGCCCCTTGGGGCGCGTTTCTTTTAGACCCCCCGTATCGGCCGATCCTGCCAGACCGTGTTCGTTGACCATCATCATCAAGCCAGAGTCGCTGGTATCGCCGGTGGCGTGGAAGGCGGCCGGCCTGGATGAGTGACGTACGTGTTTGCGATAGGCACACTGTTCACGGGGCGCGTTGTCGCGGTTTTTGTGGAAGAGCGGTGCCCCGTCGGCAGTGGCCTCGCCCAGCGCGAAAAAGGATGTACATTCATCGACAAAGAAAAGTTCGCGGTATTTGCCGGCCAAAAAGGCCGTGTACAGTTCGGGACGCACGCCGGCACGAATTGCGCACCAATAATCTTCCTCTACCCAAGCCGGGGCGAACTTGGCCGTAAAGCGGCGGAAGGGCTCGCTCTTGTTGATCATATCCGCATCGGACAAACCACGCCTGCGCCAATCTACCAGCACGGTCTTCATGTGCTTCTTGATGTCCTTGGCGTTGGTGAATCCGAATCGATTTCCAACGGTCTTCGGATCACCTGACAGGTCGACAAGTTTAGTACAGGCCGTACCATTATCGGCGGCCTGAAGCTCGGTCGGGGTGTGTAGAGCAGTTCCACCAATGGCCATGGAGGCCATCGTGCATAGTGCTTCTCTTCGCGTGGGCATTACATTTCCTTGGATGCGATAAGTGGTGGTGACTCTATTGAGTATAAACGTATCGCCATCTTGAGCAACTGCATTTCGTCCCATGAAACTTATGAATACGTTTCACGGCTTATGTGTGATATAACTGTTTAAAACTACATATAATTCATGACTAGACCTCAAGAAACTTACAAGATCCGTTCACGGAAAGTTCGTGTCACAATAGAGCTTCTTCACCGTAAGTCACTATCTCTGCGCTATTTGTAATTATTCCACGCCCTACAACCATCACTCCTGGTGCCTAAATCCTTGTCCCGTTACGTGCCTCAATCCTATATTGCCTGGCTGTCATGCCCGTTTCGGCCTTAAACAGATTGCACATATTTTCGACATGGGCAATCCCCACCAATTGAGCGATTTTGACCAGCGGGTAATCGGTCTCGGATAGAAATTGTTTGATACGTTGCAACCGCGCGCGGCGTATCTCGGTGTTAGGCGAATGGCCCAAAAACTCATTGAAGCGGCGATAGAGCGTGCTCCGCGAGACATGCACTTTTTTCAAAACTTCCTCGACCCCTATGCCCTCACAGGCATGTTCGCGGATGAAACGAACTGCTTCGGCCACCGAACGGTCGGAGATGGCCAAAACTGAACTGGACTGTCTGACGACTATTCCTCGAGGTTCGACCAAAACGCGTTGCGACGGCGGATTTTCACCGCGGATAATGCTCTCGAGCAAGGCTGCCGCGTCGTAGCCCATTTTCCAGGCGTTGACGTCGATGCTGGTCATGGGCGGATTGCTCAACTCGCAAAGCACCTCGTCGTTACCTATCCCAACCACGGCTACTTCGTCCGGTACCACGATGCCCTCCTGCAAACATAGATCCAGCACCTGTTGAGCACGAAAATCGTTGCAGGCCATCAGCCCGACCGGCTTGGGTAATGCTTTCAACCAAGCCGCCATCTCGTTTTCGCGCAAAAGGCCACGAATTTCCGAGGTGTTGGCCATCACGCGCTGGAGTTCCCAGGGGCACTGGAAAATCTCAACCTCGCGACCGGACTGGCGTATTTGTTCGGTAAACGACCGGCAACAGTTGTTAGAATAGTGAATGTCGGGCACTCCGTAGAATGCGAAATTCTCGAATCCATGTTCGATAAAATGCTCGGTTGCAAGCCGCGACACCGAAGCATAGTCGCTGTCTATGGAGGGAAACCCGCCATCGATGAACAGCCCGCAAAGATCTATGCAGGGAATTCCAAGTTTGCGAACATCTTCGAAAAGCCGGCGGTTTTCGATACGAATGATGATACCGTCGCCGTCCCAGTTGCGAAGCCAGCCGGGCACTTCGTCGCTTAGAGGTTCTTCTTGATGGTAGAATTCCCAAGGGCCGTGCGGTCGGGCATACGCCGCAATGCCGCAAAGCAAATCGCGATGGCAACGTCGCGAGGATCTCATCAAGATCGCGATTTTGAGCCGTTTTGCCATGGCCACTTCCGTGTAGTGATAACATTAATGGATAGTACGAATTGAAATTCCAATTCCTCCGTGTCGTCGGCAACAATTAAGGACAACAGATTCGGCTGGATGTTATTTGATTTTGTACTCGATTAACATAGAACCGGGCTGAGCGTCGATCTGAATATTCAGTTTACACAACTCTTTTCCGGCAATACTTTCAGGTTTGGAATGATTGTAGTCTTTGCTTCTGGTGACTTCGTATTCGGCCTTGGGGTCTATGTCATGGGGATTTACAACAAGCGACTCAAGTGGCGATTTGCCGCGTCGAAACGCAAGAATCATACCGTCGCCATAACTGGGGCGATGATATTGGGTTACGCACCAATCTTCATGGCTGGTTGTCACTTTGGTGAGGGGATAGAAATCGCCGCGATAATACTTGCGGATGCGTTTTCCCTCGCAGATCGCGAGTTTGAGAAGATCCTTCGGGTAGTTCTTCGGACGGCAATCATCGCAGAAGGTTATACCTGCATTGATACCGATACGATCGTGGTCGGCCTTGTCCAACTTTGCCCAAAGCTGGTCGTAACCGGGAGTCGATCCACAGCCAACGCCGTTATCGATTCTTAGACAATCGATGCCATGCTGCTTGATCATGTCGTCGAGATATTTCGTGATATACTCCCGCGCTTCTGGAATCGCAAGATTGAACATGCCCCAGGGACCGTTGTCGGGCAAGACGACCCATTCGGGATGTTCCTGGGCCATCAGTGTGCCAGGGCAGATTCGCTCTGGTTCGAACCATTGAATGTATTTCATGCCGGCTCGATTGACGGCCTTGGCTACGTTTGTAAATCCCCGTGGGAAACGTTTTGTATTAAAGCCTCTCGAGACCGGCAAGACGTAGTTTCCAACCTTGGGAAAATCGTCTCTTCCGTAGAAGGCATCGAACCAGAAATACTCGAAACCCAGTCCCTCGACCGATTTCAGATGTGCTAGTTGATCGGCCTCGGTACCACGGTCGCCTTCGTGCAAGCCCATGCCCGTCTTCGCTATCGGTGGAACGACTACACGTCCGTCCACGCGGGGCATGATATGCTTGAACATCAACCGGCGGAAGAGATTGTATCCGCGATATTGATCTTCGCCTTGCCAATAGAGTTGTATAATGCGGGGAGATCGGATTGTTTCGCCCTTGAAGAGCGAAAGGCACAGGTTCTGCATGCCGGCGGTTATGTTGACCTGGCGGGAATTGCGGATGATGCTTGCCCTCCACTGGCCGGTCCAACCGATGGCCGTGATAACACCCCTGTCACCACATTGCAGATTGAAGAAAGGAGTCGCACCCTTTGATGAGCGACCTTGCTCGGGAGCGAAATCGATATGACCATCGATCGGCAAAGCCTTTTCATAAGGCTGCCAGTCTGCCACTCCGTTTGCCGTGGCGGCGTTGAGGCTTTGAAACGACATCGCAATCTCGGGCCGTACCATCATTTTCGAGTCGACTGCTTCGACACGTTCGATGATAGGCGAATCGTTTCTGCCCCGATTGGTGAAATATAGAGTCCAGTCCAAAGCAGGAAAATCGGCATAGCGGGTGACTCTACACCGCACTTCCAACCCGCTGACAGGATCCAAGTATGTAACGAGGCGGACAGGATCTCCGCGGTCGCTCTTCGCATCTGATACGGTTTTCTTCCAAGTCGGCAGTAGTTTAGAGGAATGCTTGCCGCCAAGAACAAAGGAAAATGGAATATCACCGGAGAAAAATCTCGAATTGTCGCACGAGCTTTCCTCTCCAAGAAAAGAACTTTTATACCAGGTATCGACCGTCGTCCGTTCGGCGGCGCTCATTTCCAATGCTTGAGCCTCGGGCAGACATGCGAAACAAATGATCGACAGGGCGGAAAAAAGAAATCCTGGCAAAAGAAATTTCGCTCCTGCCGAAAAGAAGTGGAAGATTATCATAAGTTGCCGAACAACCCAAAATAGCACCAGCCGCGAGCGGCCGGTGCCACCGAGGTTTCAATAGATCGCAATAGCCGGTAGCGGCTTAGACCAGTTCTTTGCGAACCGCCCAAACGGCAGCCTGGGTGCGGTCGGAAACGCCGATCTTACGCAAGATATGCTGCACGTGTTCCTTGACCGTCTCGTAGCTGATGTGCAAGGCTTGAGCTATTTCCTTATTCGTCAGGCCATAAGCCAATTGACGCAAGACTTCGCTTTCGCGTTGCGTAAGCGGTACCTCGACGTCGGCCGCCAGTCGCGGGGTGGCCAACGCGCCGGTAACGCGGCGGAGCTCGTCTCGTGTCCAAGCGCTTTCGCCGGCGGCTGCCGACTGGATGCACTTGATCAGATGCTCACGCGTGCAACCCTTCAGCAAATAGCCACTGGCGCCGAGTGCAACCGCGCGAGCGATATAGGTGGGATTGTCGAATGTGGAAAGCATCAGAATTGGTAATTCCGGCTTGTCGAGTTTGATGCGGCCGAGTGCGGTCAGACCGTCACCCTCGGGCATACGAATGTCCAACAGCACAACATCGACATCATTCTCGATGGCATACTTGACCGCCGCCGCACCGGTCGATACTTCCGCGACGATTTCGATGTCGGAGTCGGTCAAAAGGGTTTTCAGTCCGCAGCGCACAACTTCGTGGTCATCCGCAATCAGTATTCTAATTTTGTTGCTCATATGTTTCCTCGATTATTGGTAAATAGCCTCTTGCACTATTCTAAAAACCACGCCCTCCAATAGCGGGTTGATATGTTGCCGAAAGTTCTGTTTTTTGTGTTGGCTCTCGGTTAAAAGTAATGTCTGAAGGGGGTTGTGACCATTACCCATCACTGTCCCCTCTTGTTGCCGCTTTGGCTGGCCCACTTGAATCATAGCAGAATTCTCACAAAGGTGGAGCCCCCTTAAAAAAAATCGGGGGATAAGCTGTTAGATAATACCCCATCAGCCGGAATGTTTCATACCATTATAGTGTATCGCTACACCCATTTATGCGGATTTAACCGCTATAAAAGGCTTAAATTGGGATATCGGCATGTTAAAATGTCAGCTCGGGGGTGAGGAAATCGGCGAGGAAAATGGCAGAGTCGTAGCTATCGCTGTATGGTGCCACATACTTTAGAGGGGGCGTCATTAGCGCGGAAGGTAAGTGGCCGACTAGCCCGAGCACATGCGATACACGTGTAAGAACCATCATGAAGGAGCAGTAGTAGTAACCATCCATGACCGCGATTATCTTCTTTGCTCAATCGATCGAAGATTTCTCGAAATAGAGCCGTTCCTCCGGTTCGAGGTTCGAGTCCTAGCGGGCGTACGTCACTCTTTAGTCAGGAACCGTATGACGGCAATCTCTTTAACGTCGAATGGCGTTCCATCTTTGCGGAGGATGTCGTGGTGCCAGGATTTGGGCTCTGGAGTGCCGGGTTGATTCCACGATTTCCAGGCCCACATGGTATTGGTTTTTCCGGCCACGAGACCCCAGTTGATAGCCCCGATGCGTTGTTTGCTAAACAGCGGCAGGTGGGTTTGGAAGCGGCTGCCGCCTTCACGGTTGAGGTACTCCGTGCAAATCAAGGGCCGGTTCGGCGCGCCCTTGCGTAGTTTGTCGATCAGTTTCTGTAGCGAACTGAGGTTGTTGTAGTGGTGGAAAGTGACGACATCTGCCCATTTCAAAGCCGGTTCTTCTTCATAGGCACCACGGTTCCAGCAGGTAGTGATCGGTTGTGATGGATTGACTTGACGTGCCCAACAATAAACATCACGCAACAGCGGCATGCATAGTTCGTTTGACAATCCTTTTTCGAAAGATCCCGGTTTATCGCCGCGGCGATACCACCATCCGCCAGGCTCGTTATACAAGTCCCACATCAATACACGCGGGTCTTTGCCAAAGCGGGTCAAGACGGCCTTGACGTATTTTTCCAGTCGCTCCCGCAAGGCTGGATCGGTGGGATAGCGTTTGAGTTGAGGCTGGCCGGGGCTTTCCAGCCAGCCGGAGTTGTGTACGCCGGGCCAGGGTTCCGGCTGCTTGCCGGCCTTGGGTTCGGCCAGCCAGCAGTCGTCGAAAATTACCAACAAGGCCTTGATGCCGTGGCGGTCGGCGATACTCAGAAATTTATCAATTCGTTCCAGGAAACCGTCAGGATCCTGTTGATAAGCAAGGTCGTGCAGGTACACGCGGACAACGTTGAAACCTAGCCCGGCGGCCCAGCCAAGTTCGCGATCAATCGTTTTTGGATCAAAGGTATCGGCCTGCCACATTTCCAGTTGGTTTATGGCGGTGCTGGCTATGAAGTTGCACCCCACCAGCCACGGTTGCTTTGCATACCACTGGTTGGCTTTGTCGCACGACCAGCGGCCCGCCGCGGGATTTTTTGCGTCGTGACCTGTTTTTGATTCTTCGGCATGTAAATAATTAGCTACGGTTATGCTAAACGTAATTGTGAGCAAACAACGTAAGATGGAAATTTTCATGGGAGTACATAGCGGGAGTTGGGGAGTGAGTATTTTATTGATCTTATTGATAGTTCATACGCAGGAACAGATCTTTCATTGCCACCTGTGTATTTGATTTATGATAGCAGATTTCCACGAAGTTTGCACCACTCCGGATGAAAGCAATTGGAACTTTTTTCACGAACCACTTATCAATGTGGAAGGCATTCGGAAGCAATGCCGACCATTGTAGGAACGCATTGTGAATATCGTTCATGAGCATGGACCAGGAGATTCTGATTCCGTGGGCCTAGCCGAAATCGATCATGATTTCAAGTGGATCAAGTCCTTCCTTATGAAACTCCCGTGTTCTATTGAATCTGAACGGTCAGGTTTGCGCCAGGAAGAGTTCCGCAACGCGGCTTTTATGTGTGCAGAGTCCGAGTCCGGAATTCTAAGAGCTGTAGAAAATGGAATCCACCTTTGTGCCGACAAGCGGTGAGATGCACGCCGTCAAATTCGCCTTGGGTGTGATTTCCTTGAGGTGATAGACGATGTTGTTGACGTCGTTATTGAAAACTATACGTCGCGAACCACGAGCGGCTTTTGTTCAATCATGCTCGCGTTGTTCGAGCTCCTAGCTTTCGGTGGAATAATCGGCTGCAACACAAAGCAAAAGTCAGTGCGCCGAAAAAAATGTAGACTAGATAAACCTAGCGGATCAAAAGCATTGATTATTCTTGCGTTTCGCGCTTAGTAGGTATTATAGCCAAATCGCGGACTAGCAGAGGTTAAGTGTAGCAAAGGCCGCGCGGATTGCATGTTAACAGCCAAAGTTCGTCTGCTCTTGCAGGCATATGAGGATTTGCAGTAAAATCAGGTGGAGATTGAATTAAACCTGGGGTCCTTTTTTGATCAAACCGATAACTTTATAGATTTTGCCCTAAATATAGGGCATCAAATATGTACATCTGGAGAAATAAGTAATGCGACGCTCCCTTCACGATTTGTTCTCTCGATTCATCCTGGCAGTCACCATAACAATGCCGGTCTCACTCTGCATGGGAGCCGACAAGCCGGTCGTTATTGAGAAGTTGACGGTCGATGAGTTGCTACCCAAGGCAAATGAGGGCGATGCGACCTATCAAACTGAATTAGGTTTGCGGTTCTTTAACGGCAATGGCGCGAAGCAAGACTTCTCTAAGGCGGTCCAATGGTTCCAAAAAGCTGCTGAACAAGGATATCCTCAGGCTATGAGCAACTTGGGATATTGCTACGAGAAAGGCAATGGTGTCCAAACTAATTTTGAGAGAGCAATCAAACTATATCGCAAGGCCGTGGACAAGGGACTGCCTCATGCGATGGTCAACCTGGGGCACTGCTATCGAAGAGGCCTGGGTGTTGAAAAGGACGAAGCGGAAGCACTGCGTTTGATTAAAGATGCCGCCAAGCAGGGTTTGGCCAAGGCACAGAACGACTATGGAATGTTGATCTTGCATGGCATCGGCGGCGAGAAGAATCCCGATAGAGCGACCGAGTGGTTTCGTAAATCGGCCGAACAAGGAGACACCAACGGTCAGCACAATTGGGCGGTCTGTCTGCTCCTCGGACGCGGCGTGGAAAAAGACGAGAAAGAAGGCGTACGCTATCTCCGCAAAGCGGTGGATCAAGGCTGCGTGGCGGCCGAGAAGGATCTCGGCCTCTGCAGGGAAAAAGGCATAGGCCTTGAGAAAGACCTCTACGAGGCGGCCAAACACTATTTCCGTGCCGCGCATAAAGGTAATCGCCAAGCCAATCTCAGCATGTTGCGTCTGGCGAGCGAGAAGTCGCCAGGCGCACAGTTTGTCTACGCCGAGTACATTCGCCTGGTGAAGAAATGTCCCGACGAAAAGCAAAAGAAGATTATGATGGGGCTCTATCATGCCGCCGCACAACAAGGTCTCGATATTGCCCAGGCCATATTGGCCGACCTCTATTTCGAAGGCAATTACGCCGATCGCGACTATAAAAAGGCCATCTACTGGTATCAGAAGGCGGCCAAACAAGGCCATCCTAACGCTCAGCATCAATTGGGGCTTTGTTATGAGAACGGTTGGGGAGTCAAAAAAAACATCGACAAAGCCATGGCGTACTATTCGAAACCCGCACTCCACGGAGAAGGTCCGTCTCAGATGCAACTGGGGCGGATACTTGTTCAGAAGGGCAACTATAAAATGGGGATCCCACTTTTGCAGAATGCAGCCGACAAAGGCCAAGCAGCCGCCTTTAATTCTTTGGGAATCTGCTATTCACACGGGCGAGGAGTCGAGATCGACCATGCCAAAGCGATTGATCTTCTGCAGAAAGGGGCGGACCTGGGGTCGAGCGAGGCGTGTTTCAATTTGGGAGTTGGATATGAAGTGCTACTTCCGGAAGAGCAACGTGATCCCGTCAAGGCCGTCAAGTGGTATCGTAAAGGCGCCGAATTAGGGCATCCCGAAGCCCAGTTGAATCTTGGGTTCTGCTACAAGAAGGGCCGTGGAGTCAAAAAGAACGAAAAGGTGGCCGTGCAGTGGTATAAAAAGGCTGCTGAAGCTGGAAACATTTCAGCAATGAATAATTTAGGCATATGCTATTTGAATGGCGAGGGTGTCGAAAAAGACATCAAAAAGGGACTGCAACTTATGCATCAAGCAGCAAAGCAGCTTGACAAGGCGCAACTTTACCTGGCCCACGTCTATCAAGATGGGCTACTTCAACAAAGGGTCGACATCGCCAAGGCCAGCCACTTATACTTGGCGGCGGCAAAGCAAAAGGCACCGGATGCTCGTCCACTACTTGAAAAACTTGCCGAGCAAAACAATGCGGAATCTCAGTTCTGCTTCGGGCAACTCTTGGAGTCGGAAAACAAATCGCCGCAGGAAGCCATCGAGTGGTATCGAAAAGCGGCGGCTAACGGATCAAGTCGCGCAATGATGCGATTGGCCCATTGCTATAAAAAGGGAACTGGTGTGGAAAAAGACCTGTCCCATACTGTGGCTTGGTACAAAAAAGCGGCCGCCGCGGGAGACCCGGAAGGTCAGACTAAACTCGGTACCTGTTACATGCTTGGGAGGGGCGTAAAAAGTGATCCTCGCCGGGCTGCTGAGCTGTTTCAATTAGCGGCGGATCAGAAAAACGCAGTAGGAACTTACAGCCTGGCAAAATGTTATGAAGCTGGTGCGGGTGTGGATAAAAATAAAAAACGCGCGCTCGAACTCTACAAGGCCGCCGTTGAGCAAGGTCTGCCACTCGCTACCGCAGGTGTAAGGCGTTTGTCAAAGCAGTGAGTGTCGAGCAGTACGTCTTAACGATCTCGCCGAAGTAGGCATATTCCGGACAGCAGCAGGCACAAACACAATGCGGCAGTCGAAGGTTCCGGGATAGCAGCGGTTAACTGCCCACTGAGAGTGCCGGAAATAGATCCATCGGAAGTTCCGTTCAAGAGTTTCGTGATTATTTGGGACGCATCACCGCTAATTGACAAGTCGACATATTTGCCCGCGGCATCGGCGGCCGCAAAAGCGTCAATCACATCGGAGTATCCGGGGCAAAGGGAGATGATATTGCCTAAATCGTCTTGCTCATCGGAATAGGCTACGAAGTTCGTGCCTACGGCTAGAAATCTGCCGTGGGTAATGTCAGCGGACATCACAACTTGTCCTGATCCGACACCACCGGAAGCCGCATTAGCGGTGATCTCTAGCGAAGAATCGCTAGGCACTAGATCCGCAGTTATCATATCGATGCCAAAGTAATTAGTCAGCGTCAGGTTGGTCAGTGTCATGTCGGGCAGATCAATCAAATCGTTAAGTGCCGCATCCGGAGTGGGATCCGTAGTATCGATTTCATTGTTCGTGAAGCTAAGGACAGCCGTGCCTCCAGACATTGTGATAGTCCAAGAGGTGTTATTTTCGCCCCCGGTACTGAAATGCATACTCTCGCCGAACGCGGCTGAGGTGAATAATATGCATAATACCAATGGTAGATATGCAAATTGCTTGCTCATAGTTGCCTGATCTCTGTTCAAATGTGGAAAACAATGCTGCCCAAAAGACTGCCAAGCTTTCTCAAACACCCCTGTATTCCATACCCCGATATTAATTTGGGGCTGTGACGATTGCAAAAAAAATCCGGATCTGAAAATGGAAACAGGCAATATTTTCGGGAGATTTGCGGGCTGGACCCCCTGATGTGATGGTGAATGTAGATTCCCGCGACACAAAAGAGTTTTTTCCGGACTCAATAAAAAGAATGCTAATCCAGCAGCTATTTAACAAAGTTGTTACCAAATATTTTCTTGGCACCTTTGGTTCACTTACCGGTTATAGAGATTGCGTATATGGGCGACAGGGGCAAGCGTTTGATACAAAATTCCAGATCTACACAGAATGCCAGCGGTAGGGGCCGGATCTATTGCTATAAGATAATGGTATCTTTCTCTTTCTGGACCTGATTCGGTCTATTGTGCAATAATGTAGACAGGTGGCGTCACGGCATGGAATAGTGTTTTGCTCGGTGCTGTGACAAGGAAGTTTGTCGGTTATGAGGCTGGCGCCCGGCAACATTTACCACGTGTAAGTTTGCAGATTTTTCCGGTGAGGAATGGTTTTGAACGTTGCACAGATATGGTCGCACGGGGTGGAGTTGGCGATTTCGTTGGGCATACTGGCATTGCTTGTGCTGGCGGCCAGATACGCCATTAGGAAAACCCGTGCCGAGACGCTACAACATGAACTACCGGAGAGAGAAATACTATCAAAATTCGTTGAATCACATACCAGGGGTGACCTGAGCGACGCAGAATTCCGAACAATTAAAACTACATTGGCGGAGCAACTCCAGAACGAGTTAAGGGATGACGGCCAAACGGGTTAAGACGGTTGACAGCAGTAGTTAGGAAGTATCCGGTCCGGACGATTTTTCAGAAATGACCGGTTTTTTGCAACTGAACAAAACCACAGTAACCTTCCGTACGTAGTATCTGGAGTGCAAAACTGCTCGAACCATAAGGACAAGGAAGCCCCCTAGGTCAAAGGCGACGAATCGCCGCATGACCGATCGAGCCACACCAAGGATTACATGCCCCGCAAGGAACGACCGAAAAGGTTGTCCTGGGCGGGTGACGCCGAAAGGAATTAGCATGCCATCAGGACGGGACTTTGGCTCCGGACGCCGTGGTAGCGGCACCACCAAGAAAAACGCGTTTTGTTCATTTTGCCGCAAGAGCTACCGCGACGTCGGGCCGTTGGTCGAAGGGCCGGGCGACGTTTATATCTGCGGAGAATGTATCGAATTATGTCAGTCTATCCTGGATCAGGAAAGACGACGACGCGGCACGAGTAAACAACTCTTCGGAAAGATACACACGCCTCGCGAGATCGTTGAGAAACTCGACCAATATGTAATCGGCCAGGAATTTGCCAAAAAGGTTTTGGCCGTTGCCGTAAATACGCACTATAAACGGTTGATGCACGGGGCAAGCAATCCCGAGGTCGAACTCGACAAGTCGAACATACTCTTGATCGGCCCCACCGGAAGCGGCAAGACACTGCTGGCCCAAACGCTGGCCCGCGTGCTCGACGTGCCCTTCGCCATCGGCGACGCCACCACCTTGACCGAGGCCGGCTATGTGGGAGAGGATGTCGAGAATCTGCTGTTGAAACTTCTGCACGCCGCCGATTTCGATATCGAATCCGCGCAGCGTGGCATCCTATACATCGACGAGATCGACAAGATCGGTAAAACCAGCCAGAACGTCTCCATTACCCGCGACGTGTCGGGCGAGGGCGTGCAACAAGCATTGCTGAAAATGCTCGAGGGTACCACCGCCAACGTGCCGCCGCAGGGTGGACGGAAGCATCCCGAGCAGCAATACATCCAGATGGACACCAGCAACATCCTTTTCATCTGCGGTGGAACGTTCGTGGGGCTGGATAAGATCATCAGCCAACGTTTGGGCAAACAGACCATCGGTTTCGGCCAACGTGAGATATTGCACAAGGAAGAAGACCTGGCCGAGTTATTGCCGCAGGCAACCAGCGACGACATCCTCGAATTCGGTTTGATTCCCGAACTCGTGGGCCGATTGCCCATACTCTCGACACTCACGCCTCTGGACAACGAAGCCCTGGTACGCGTGCTCAAAGAACCGCGCAACGCCTTGGTCAAACAGTACCGCGAAATGTTCGCCATGGACAATGCCGAACTGGAATTCACCGAAGAAGCGCTGCGTGCCATCGCCGTCAAGGCACAGGCCAAGGAAACCGGTGCTCGCGGATTACGATCTATTATCGAAAGCGTAATGCTCGATATCATGTTCGAATTGCCCGAACAACCGGCCGGAAGTCGATACGTAATCACCGACGATATCGTGGACGGCCGCAAGCAGTTTCTCCCCTTGCCGGAGAAGAAACCGAAAAGCGCTTGACGCCCTCCCGGTGAAAAGTGCGAAGGTTGGCCCGAGACCAAACTCGGGCAGCGATCGGATGTACACAGGGCGACGGGTATTCCCGCCGCCCTGGCGTATTCTTTGGGCAAGCTGACGTTATATAATGACTAGGAGCGATAAATCTGATACCATATCAAGTATGCTTTTTATCTGCGATACAAAGCAGTTTTTTTGTATTGTGATAGGCTGAATTCCATATTACTGGTTTCGATAAGTCTTGGCCCGAAATTCTGCCATTGGCTGAATGCAGTGATCTGAAACACGTATTTGGGGATTGTTAAGTGTCTAGATGGTATTACAGCAATACGATAAAAGGCTTTTTGCAAGACAGCTCAACAACTATTGTGGGGCAACTGTCTAAGAATAACGAATTTTCTCTTGAGACAACGCAGCGGGATGCATGGTTGGAGCAGATTCATATTTTAAGGAATACACTCAAGACTTATCAAGGCACAGTTTACTTCGAATATACAATACCACGAATGGGCCGCAGAGTCGATGTTGTAGTGCTAATTGATGCGGTTGTCTTTGTTCTGGAATTTAAAGTCGGGGCGAAATCTTTCTTAAATTGCGATATTGATCAGGTATGGGATTATGCTTTAGATTTGAAAAACTTTCATGAAGCCAGCCATGGTCATCATGTCGCGCCAATTCTGATTGCTACCGAAGCAGCAAGTTCTGATATCACGATAGGAATGTCCTGCAAAAGTGACAAGGCATTCGACCCGGTATGCTGCAATGGTGAATCTTTAGATGTGGCTATTAGTACTGCCCTTGAATTTTCCGATGACGGACAAATAGACTCAACTACTTGGGCAAGTAGTCGTTATTGTCCGACTCCGACTATTATTGAAGCAGCAACTGCACTTTACAATAACCATTCCGTTGAAAGTATATCCCGGAGTGATGCCGGTGCGATTAACCTTAGCAGAACATCAAATACTGTTGCCGCGATCATAAAAAATGCAAAAGCCAATTCGAGAAAAACGATTTGCTTTGTAACCGGTGTGCCAGGTGCCGGCAAAACGCTTGTCGGATTAAACATCGCAACCACTCATTACGAAATAAGCAGCGATCTATACAGTGTTTTTCTTTCCGGAAATGGCCCACTCGTTAACATATTGCGAGAAGCGTTGGTACGGGACAAGGTTTTTCGAGAGAAGAAGCAAGGCCAAAAGATAACAAAAAAAGAGGCTTCTAGCGAAGTTCAAATGTTCATACAGAATGTACATAACTTTCGCGACGACTGTTTGTTCGACATGAACAAACCTCCCATCGAGCATGTTGCAATATTCGATGAAGCTCAGAGGGCTTGGAATAAGAAACAAACTGCCGACTTTATGAAACGGAAAAAGAATAGGCCGAACTTCAGCCAATCAGAACCCGAATTCTTGATCTCTTGCTTGGATCGACACCCAGACTGGGCGGTTATTGTTTGCTTAGTCGGTGGTGGTCAAGAAATTAACACCGGAGAAGCTGGTATTGGCGAATGGCTCCATGTACTCGAAAAGTCATTTCCTGAATGGAATATATGCCTCTCGAGTCAAATCACAGATAACGAATATGCAGCTGGACAAGCGCTGGAAATGTTACGCGGGCGGACAAATGTAACATACAAAGACGATCTCCATCTTTCGGTATCAATGAGATCATTTCGCGCGGAAAATGTTTCATTGCTTGTTAAGCAAATCCTGGATAAAGATGTTGAACAAGCTGCCAAGACTCTTAAAGAACTCGACAAGTATCCTATTGCTATCACCAGAGAATTAAAAACCGCCAAGAAATGGTTGAAAAACCATGCAAGAGGTTCGGAAAGATACGGGATCGTAGCTTCATCACAGGCAGAAAGACTTAAGCCTCATGCAATCGATGTAAAAACGCCAATCAATCCGGTTAACTGGTTCCTTAATAGTAAAGAGGATGTTCGTTCTTCATATTACCTTGAAGATGTGGCAACAGAATTTCATATTCAAGGACTAGAACTTGATTGGACATGTGTAACTTGGGATGCGGATTTCCGACATGCGACGAACGGCTGGATCTATAGATCATTTCGCGGGAGTAAGTGGACTGGTATCCATAAGGATGATCGGAAAATGTATCTTAAAAACGCATATAGAGTCTTACTTACTCGTGCTCGACAGGGAATGGTAATTGTGGTTCCACCAGGAGATAATGAAGATCCCACAAGACTACCAGAATACTACGATCCTACATTTGAATACTTGCAAAGTATCGGGTTTGAAGTCCTTTGATACAGCTGTAAAATGATCGTCATTCATACGCTGATGTTGATTCTCGTTCCAACGTTCCGGATTACCGAGCATCAATTCAGCGTCAAAGCAGCATAACCACCGGTCTGCCCATTTGATAAACGTGAGTGTTTGTCAATTGTCATAAAAGCCCCCACTATCCCCCGAGTGCGCGAATCCAAAATTCGACTTCTTCGAGGGGGGAGGCGAAGTGGGACAAATCTGCCGTAAGACGATCGGCAGTGCATCGCATTGCGATTAGCAGGCTGGTAATCGTGGTCAGCAGAACCAGCGATGCGGAGGTCAGGGAAAACTCTGAACGGACAAACATGGGTCTAGCTCCGATTTAAGGAACATGTGATTGTCATCTGGTCTATCTGGCGAGAGTCACGGCTGTTTATCACGACGATTTTCAAATAAATGTTCACAGAATAATACATTGCAGAAGAGTCTGTGCGGATGCTTTACAGCGGGGTGCAAAGTATTTATATTGATGGCAGAACAAACCGGTATACTGGTTTGCTCCGGTTTTCTTCGACTTCCCGCCCTCATTCAATTTGGATCCCACCATGAATTTCAGTAGAAGCACACAATCCTCTTGTAAAATCGAGGTTTCGTCACAGAAAAGTTACCAATGCAATCCACTAGACATCGTGACCGGCGGGATTATGCTGCTGATTATGGCGGTCATGGTACAACCTCTTCGGGCAGAGACGCGCGAGACGCCTCTTGAGGGTGCGGGAGCCGAGATCGAGGTCATTGGGCAGTATCAGGTCGATAAGTTCAACGTCGGTGTGAAGCTTTTTACCAATCGCCCTTATACGCTCAAGGAGACGCCCGACTATCTCCGCGGTAAACAGTTCGTGCGTAACAGCATCGATCAAAGTGGCTTCCGTTGTGTGAAGGGCGGCATTATTACGCTCATTACACCCGACCCTGCCGATCCCAAAGCGGCTACACTCTATAAACAAATTGAAGCAGACGGATTTATCCGCATCATAAAGCCAAAGGTCTTTCAGCTCTTCGGTAATCAGAAGTTCGATTTGTCGCGGGTTTATCAGAAAGAAATCAAAAAGGACGAGTATATCCGCCTTCGAAAATGGGCCGTGATCGTCGGTCCGTCCAAGGTGCAGGCAAAGAAACAAGAACTGCCCAAACCGTGGACTCGGAACGAAGGCGAACTGCTTTATAACGGTATCCGCTTGCCCAAGCAGTGGCCCCCGGCTTATCTTGTACCCGAGAATGATGAGCCCATGCCGGTGCCGTATCTCGACCATCCACCAAAAGTGATCCCCATAGACACGGGCAGGCAACTGTTCGTCGACGGTTTTTTGATCGAATCGACGGATCTTAAACGCCACTTCCACAAACCGCAAAAGTACGAGGGCAACCCGGTTTTGAAACCGGAAACCGAACTGGAACTGCACGGCGAATTCTGCTCGGCCGCGGTGCCCAAAAGCGGAGGCATATGGTGGGATCACAAGCAAAAACTGTTCCGCATGTGGTATGAGGCCGGTTGGATTCACACCATTTGCTACGCCACCAGCCGCGACGGCCTGCACTGGGATCGTCCGAACCTCGACATCCAGCCGGGCACCAACCGCGTGCTCGACCCGGGTCTTACGCCCGACTCCTGGACGGTTTTCCCCGACTACGAGACGAAGGATCCAAAGCAGCGCTGGAAGATGTACATGCGCCCGCCCGGCGGCGATATGCCCGGTTTGTGCATGGTTTCTGCCGATGGCATCCATTGGAGCAAGCCCATCAAAAGCGGAGATACGGGCGATCGCAGCACGATGTTCTACAATCCCTTCCGCAAAAAATGGGTCTACAGTCTCCGTTCCGGCGTGCGGGGTCGCAGCCGCCATTACTGGGAACACGACGACTTCCTGGCCGGAGCGAAATGGAAGAATTTCAGAAAAACTTACGGTCCCGAGACGCCCG
>JAFGTN010000406.1 GCA_016934075.1 Pirellulales bacterium | reverse complement strand
CGAAGCCCCAAAGGCAATTTATATCCGGGTGGTGAGTGGCACCCGATTTCGTGCGCAACCTGGTATCTTTTTTAATGCGCATTACCATTTGAGCTAAACTTTTGGTAGACCATCTTAACACTTATCCTGTTTAGATTGGTTTAGGGTCGGTTTGATGTTACAGCATCTTGCCGACCCGCTTTGATTTCTTGAGGGCTACAGCAGCCGCTCAAACCAAGGAAGTGTAGAGGTGTGTGCCAGGGAGTCAACGAGTAGAAAATGACACTTTGCCTGTTTTTGAAGGGTTTGCGAGAACCCGGTGTGCAGAAGTGCCTAGATTATGGTATGCTGCTTGTCAGCCAGTGTGGTGCGAATCGTCTAGGAACCTGGACCGGCAAGCAGCCGTGCTACCTGCCGTGTGGTTCTTGGTTGTGTTAAACTAATCCGGAAAATCAGAGCGAATACAACGGGAACACGAAAGGACGAAAGATCGAAAACACGAAAAAAGTGAAAAATCAAATTCCAGAAAGTTGTAACGCTAATCTCCGCCGATAGACACTATTGCTGATTCATCCAGAAGTCGAGTGCGCGTAAATACTTGCAAAGGAGTACAGGTTCCTCTCCTCTGTTTTTGTAGGATTTAATATTGAAAAACGGTGCTCCTTTGCAATGTACAATCCACGAATAAAGAAGAGGAAGCCGTTCTTCTTCCGTTTGGAAAGGAGCCGAATCTTGCGTACATGGCACGGTATACCCACAACGAAGAGTGCGTTTTCAGAACAATGGGGGATGTTTCTCTCGGCTCGCCCGTTGCCTTGGTGCCTCCCCTTTGTTCCAAAAACGCATGCCTGAACGACCTGGCACAATATACTTTTGTTAGCCCATGCCTTAAAAACCTTCGTGCGAAGCACGACAAAAAACATTTTTAATCACTAAATTCCGTGAAGAACCTTTCGAGCTAATCGTCGCTAAATAGGCTCATATTATTTTCGTGCTTTCGTACTTTCGAGCTTTCGTGATCTAAAATATTTTCGCTCTGATTTATTCACAGATACAAGTAGCGATACGCATGTTCAATATCGGACTGTAATCCATACTTGAACGACACGCATTTTGGGCATAGTATATACTGTGATTTGTAATGTTGTTTTCCGTCTGGTTGTACGTTTATTAATCAATGCATTTTTTGAGATCGTGTTTTGAAATGTGTGCCACTGCCGGCTTGTCCAGCAGTGTGGAGTATATGAACCGGGAAAAACACTGCTGGACAAGCCAGCAGTGGCACCCCAAAACGGCTCACACCAATTTGCAAACACGTTCTGAGGGGGAAATGAATATGTTCTCCAAAAACACATGTCCATATCTTTGGTCCACCTGTGCAAGCCTGGTTCTTTCCTCAGTTTTATGCGGAAATGGCATCTGCGGCGAAAAGCAACCCGGGCAGGCATCTTCAAAAATGCGTGCGGTTACAGACCCGCGCACGGGACAAGTTGATATTTTCGACGGTCTTCGGCCCGTGCTTAGATATAACTATCGTACGATCGAGCCGCCTAAAGACTTCGCCAAACAGGTTAAGCCCGCTTCTTTGAAGTACGCGTGGCCGCGTAGCGATTATATTCACCCTCTCTATGGGCCCAACGGCGAAGAGCTGACCGCCGATTGGAATCACGATCACCCGCACCATCGTGGCATTTATTGGGCATGGCCGGAGGTTCAATACAAGGGCAAGACAGGCGACTTGCACGCACTGCAATATGTATTCGCTCGACCCACCGGCAAGATTGAATTGCGCGACGGCGATGAGTATGCGGAAGTCATGGCCGAAAACCGGTGGATGTGGGAAGACAAGATTCCGATAGTACACGAAACGGCAACGATTCGTGCCTGGAAGACCGGGCGCCATGGACGGTATGTCGACTTGCGGTTTGTGTTCAAGGCGATGGAGGAAGGCGTGTCGATAGCTCGAAGAGGAACAAAGCATTACGGCGGATTGAATATGCGCTTGGCTAAAATTAGTGATATGCGGTTGATTCATCACGTTGATAAACCAGACAGCAAACCACGCATGGCCTGGCAGGCGGCTTCGGGCACGTGGCCCGGCGGTAAACCGGCTCTATTGGCGGTGTTTGAGAATAAAAACAATCCTCAATACCCGGCCGATTATATCCAGTACCCCGCATTACCTTGGTTCCAGCCGGCCTTTCCAAAGAGCGGAACTCGTTATACGCTGGAAAAGAACAAGCCGCTTGTGCTCGAGTATCGCCTGTGGATTCACGGCGGCAAAGCGGCAACTGAGTCCGAATATCGAGACCAATGGGGGGAGTGTAACGCTCTGAAAAAAGCTAAATAGTACCTGATTGATTGGGCCTTGTTAGCCCGGTCGCCTGCGACCGGTTGGTGGGAATACTGGATTATAGACATTCCCTGTTCCGCCCCCGTGATCGCTGTACCGCTATTAGCCATGCCGCAAACAGCAGCACAAGCATCCCCGGCTCGGGCACGGACACCATTGAGGTGATGTCGCGTTGCCAGTTCACTGCCAACAGCGTGACGTCTATATCGGTTACCACGCCGTCTCCGTCGAAGTCGCCTTGGAACCAATCCGCGTTGTCGTTTTGCCAATTGGCCGCCAGGATAACGGCATCTTCATCATCGACTATTCCGTCGAGGTTTGCATCGCCGTGGAAGGGTTCCAGGACCGTATTGACGTCAATGTTCCATGTCACCCATTGTTCGAGTTGTTCGAGGTCCCTGCGGACCCATGGTGTATCGTCGTATGCCCGGGCTTTGATCTCATGTTCGCCGGGCGAAAGATTGAACGGGTGGAATATCTCATCGGTGGCATGAGTGACCAACTCATCATCGACGAACCATTGAACCTGAATGACATCCGCATCGATGGTATCCACCCAGAGAGAGGTCGGGTCGACGAGAGTTGTGCTGTTATCGAGGGCGGCATCCAAGGGATCCACGTGAGAGTATATGTCGAGAATGATTTCTTCGCGGCCGACGGCGTCGAAGGGTCGGTTGACGGATCGCATCTTCGATGACGTAGACGGCCGATACACGCCATGGCTGTAATCGACCATTGCCCCTTCATAGGCACCGATTACACCCATTTCCGGATGATCCGGATCGGTGTATCCCAACCATTGGCTCCACTTCTCTCCGGTGGAAGACGTGGTAACGTTGGCGGCTTGGGGCTCGTAAGAAGTGTACGTTTGGCTTCCGACTACATATTCATCTACCAGTCCGGCGAATGAATGGCCCAATTCGTGCAGGGCGATTTGCCATGAAGAAACGCTTCCGCCCGCAAATGCCGCATATGAACTGCTGCCGCCACCTCCATACAGCGTATCGTTGACGGTGACCAGGCGCATTTCGATCGAAAACTGGGGATCCAATAGTCCGCTTTCGAGCAGTTTTGCATCGGCTTTATACTTGTTAATGAAGAGAAGTTCTTGCGGGCCGCTGTTGTAGTAGTAACTTGCATCCAATGCCGTGTCGCGCATGATACCATCCGGCGGACGGTCGGCGCCCGATTCGTTGCTGATCACGTCCACACGGTATACATTAAAGAAGTTTTGATATCTGGGGAAGGGATCTTCGGTTCCCCCAAAGAAGTTGTCGATGGTACTTTGCACATGATCCGCATATACGGTGTCGATTTGCGACTCTGTATATCCGTCGCCGAGAAAAACCATATCGATACGGTTTGACGACGGTCCGTTATTTAAGATGGTGACGTACGCGCCCGACGCGGAGAGCGAAACTTGCCAGAGGATCGCTGTGACCAACAATGACGAACGGTAATTATTGCAAGGCATAATCTACTCGCGCAATTACCGCGAGTCACAGATTCAAAGCAGTCTTTTTCGGAGTCGACGGCTACCCACACACGCCAGGCTTATCAGTATTCCCCACACTATGAAACTACTTGGTTCGGGGACCTGCGGGGGCGGACCGCTGGGGATCTCAACGCACAGATAAGCCTCGTCGTTACCGCAAGAAGGCCGCCAAGCGACTTTCATGTTCGATAACGGCGGTGGATCGCCAAGTAAGTCCAGGTCGACACACAACTCGATGAAGGCATGTGTTCCCAGGCCACTCTCGAAATTATACACATAAGCGTCTGCGTTGCCAGTTAAATTCCCATTCAGAAGCTGAGTGGCCAAGTGGGGATAGCCTCCAACATTTTCAATGTACCAGTCGTTGGTACCATTAGCTTGCCATACGCTACCGGCCGTCTGAAGGGGATTAATCGAAGCCAATGGATTTGACCAATTAGTGTATCCCTGGTAGTTAAGATTGTAAGTTGAGCCGCTATCACCCAAGTTGATAGCGGTTGCTCCCGAGCCACCCACTCCGCCGCCGACTTCGATGCCGTATATGTCGCTGTCGGCTACAACGATGTGGAAATCACCTGGAGCAAAATAACTTTTCCCGTTATCTTGCCGTTGGCCGGTGGAAAGGGCGATATAAAGTTTGCTGCTAGTAAGCACCGCGCCGAGATACTCGGTGTCATAGTTTTGCCCGCCACGTTCCGGCCCCAGATAATCTCCACTAGTATCCTCGGCATGGTAGTAAACAATCTCTCCGCCTGGCAGCGTGGCTTGTCCATGATATCCGTACCCGGACGTGTTAGACCATTCGCCCGGCAGTGTGTAAACACTGGATGAAGGGGTTAAAAGATTCCCATTGAAATTGTAACTGGCCGGCGAGATTCCCCACTCATTTAGATCGCCGTCAACATTGATCGTCGCAACGGCCATTGAAGCCCATAATATCGTGACAAATGAAAATAGTATTGAAGTAATCTTCATGTTTCCAGACTCCATGGCAATATTAAATCTATGTTTGCAAATGGTTATGTGTACCCTAACAATAATAGGGTCGTACAATACCTATCTGTTTTATATAGACCAGTACAAGGCTGTTTGTTACATAAATAAAACATGATTTCAGGCAATTAGCGAAAAAAGCTAATTATTCCGAAACAGTAGCGATTAACTTTCGCGATATTCACTAGGCGTTTTGCCCGTGTAGCGTTTGAAAGTCACGGCAAAATATTGTGTCGACGAGAAGCCCAGGCCCATGGCTATTTGGGTGATGTTTTGCCGACTGGTACGCAGCAGGTGTTTTGCCTTCTCGACTTTATGTCGCATGATATAGTCGGCCGGTGGGATACCGACTTCCGCCTTGAAGCGGGCTTTCAGACGTGATTGCGACAGGTTGGCAACGTCCGCCAATTGTCGTAGCGACAACATCTTGTTGGAATTCGCGGCGATATACTGTTGTACGTCGCGGATGGTGGAACTGGCCGCCGGTCGAGACTGTCGCGATGAGTCGAGCACGTCCAACAAGAACCGCAGTAGCAAATTCTTGAGATTTATCGACCGCAGGGGGTTGTCGTCGTCGAATGCCGAAAAGATGTTGTACAGAGTTTTTTTTATGGAACTTGCGGCACGAAACTGGCGCTCCGGGAGCTTGGAAAACTGCTCAAAAAGTTGACGTCCCTCGACCGCCGTAAGCCCCAGGTATCGGTGCCTCGCTTGCGGTACCGACAGCAGCAACCAGAAGAGCGTGCCTTTTTCCTCGGGTGTCTCGCCCGTGCCGTGTGTTTCATCGGGTAAAGTCACGAACAGATCACCGCCCACAAGATCGTAGCTCTTGCCTTCGACCGTGTATTTTTGTTTCCCGCTTTCGAGGAAGCAGATTTCCAACATCTTGCCGTGGTTGTGGTCTTCCAGGCGGTCGTGAGCCGAGGCGTAGCTATAACGGCCCAACACGACCGCGTCGCGAAAGCCCAGCGGGCGAAAATCGAGTATTCGCCGATCTTTCGAGCGATCGACGATAACGCTGTCGCTTTTTGTCGGCATGTTTGTTTCTGAACCGCGGTTACACTGATATAGACTACCCGGTAACATCTATGGCCATTGTATAACAACCGCCGTTTGTCGGCAATTGCGAGTGATTTCCAAGGAAATGTATGTGCGATTTCGTACTGCAATACGAAATTGGTCGCAAATGCGGTAAGAAGGCAAGATAATCGATTGTATGAGAATGTCAGAATCTATTTCGCAGAAAGATCTTGTTCGTCGCGCATTAGCCGGGCTGGATGTGCCGCGCCCGGCGGTGGGCCCGCTTGCCGTGCATTACTGCTCCCGGTTTGCCGGCGTTTCTCTGCGAGAGTATACGACAAATGCCCGAGCGATGGCCGATAGCGTGGTCAAGTATTACGAGAAGTTCCGCCCCGACGCCGTTTGGGTATCGGCCGACACGTGGGTCACAGCCGAGGCGATGGGGGCTGCGGTATGCTCGCGCGGCGAGGACCAACCGGTTGATGGTTGTGGCCGCATAACAGTGAAAAACGCACATGATATCTCCCGCATCCCATTCGCCGATCCATTTTCGCAAGGTCGCATGCCGTTAATGCTCGAAGCCTTAAGTCGTATCAAGGCGGCAATTGGAGACGAAGTGTTCATAATTGCCTGTTTCGATCAATATCCTTTTTCCGCGGCGGCCGCCTTGATGGGGATCGATCAGGTGATGTTGAGGTTGTTCGACGATCAGCCGTTGATCGAGGCTTTAATGCAGCGCGGCTTGGAATATGCCACGGCCTATGCATTGGCCTTGGCCGAGGGTGGCGCGGACATGCTCAGCGGGGGGGATTCGCCGGCTGGGTTGATCGGTCCGAAATTCTATCGAGATGTCGCGGCTCCCTATGAGCGTAAGTTGATCGAGCAGATACACGCCGGTTGCGACCTGCCGGTATCTTTGCATATTTGTGGCGATGCCACTTCCATACTTGCCGACATGGCATGCACGAGTGCAGATATCTTGGAAATCGACTACATGACTGACATCGACAAGGCATGTAAAATTGTCGTTCCGGAAATCACCCTTTGGGGTAATTTGGATCCGGTCGGGTTGCTTTGCCAGAGCAGCGCACAAGAAGTCACGATCAAAACACAGGAGCTATGTGACGCGTTCAGACGCAACGGTCGCCGGCGTTTCGTGCTCAGCAGCGGTTGCACGCTGGCAATGGAAACACCGGCCGAAAATCTTCATGCTTTGATCGAAACCGCGCGGAAGTTGACCCCATGACCGCCAGTCGCACTGTAATCTGACCGATGCCATAAAAACCCACGAAGTAGTATTCGAGGCCCAAGAATGCTACCAAACGGGCCGGCCAGTGAGATTGCCGTTGGAGTGATGTAATCCATTTTAGTGGAATGGATATTCTTCACACCTGCCCGTCGAGGCTCTCGCTCAGTTTCCCCAAGGCTTCGGTCTCGATCTGACGCACGCGTTCACGGGTCAGGCCCAGGGACTCGCCGATCTCTTTTAACGTGCGGGGTTCGTTGTCATCCAGCCCGAAACGCATCCGCAAAACGGTGGCTTCGCGCTGGTCCATGATGTCCAACTGGCGGAGCACGTGGGCCAGGTTGTCGCTTTCTACAAGCTCTTCCTCCGGGCTGCGGGCACGCTCGTCCATGAGCATCTCGCCCAACGACCAGCCGGCATCGGACTGGTCGGTTTGCGGAGTGAGGTTGTAGATACGGATGGCCTTCTTGATGATCGGCAACTTCTTACGGGGCAGGCCCAATATGCGGGCGACGTCTTCGGGGGTGGGGGTGCGGCCGAGTTCTTCGGCCAGACGCGTGCTGGCACGGCGCCATTTCGACAGCAGTTCTACCATGTAGGCCGGAATGCGAATGGTTTTGGCCGTGTTGATCAAGGCGCGTTTGATCGACTGCTTGATCCAGTAGCTGGCGTATGTCGAAAAGCGGGTGCCCATGCCCGGATCGAAACCCTCGACTGCTCGCAGCAGGCCCAGGTTACCTTCCTCGATCAGGTCCTGCAGGCCCAGGCCCTTGCCCGTATAGCCTCGCGCGATGTTCACCACCAGGCGCAGATTGGCGCGTACCATGCGGTCTCGGGCTTCTATATCACCGTTGCCGATGGCTACAGCCAGGTCTTGTTCGTCGTCGGCCGAGAGCAGCTTGGTTTCGTTGATCTCGCGCAAATATGTCTCCAATGGAGATTGTACGGACGAGGCTGATGGCTTTTGTCGAGTTGCAGTCATTCTGGAAACGTACCGTCAATAATGATTAATGCCGTGGCGATTGCGTAAATTTCTCGCTGAAAATAAAGATTCAGTTCAACCACACACAACATCGACGTGTGAACTAGTATTACTGCAACCAAGCGTTAAGCTTGCGAGGTGGACGGTCTGTAGGTGAGGTTAGGACAGTATCGAAAAAAATGGCCCCGCGGATAATTACCGCGGGGCCATAATTCTGTTGAGATTTTTGCCGGTAGACGTAAAGTCGGTCGACTTTTAATGTCGTGAAATTGTCCGAAAACAAGCCCGGCATTGCCTAATGCGGACAACCGGCCTGCCGCGCCGTTGCGTAATCGGCACAGTCGGTTTCCGCCTGCCGTTTAGGCCTCTTCGGAGGGTTTTTCGGCTTCTTCCGATTGCTCCTCTTCGGCAGTAGCCTCTTCGGCCGGCGCTTCCTCGATCGCCTGGGCCTTTTCCTCGGACGGAGCTTCTTCAGCCGCTTCCTCGACCATTGCGGCGGGTGCGGATTGCATGGGTTGAATCAGAGGGCCTGAGCTGTCGCCGATGCCGCCCTTGAGGTCCTCGGGACTGATAGTAGGCGTTGTCGATCCGTTGGCAGCCGCGGCGGCCGCTTCTTCTTTAGCGGCTTCGGCCTCGGCCTCTTCGGCCCATTCGACGCGCTTGCGAGAAAGACCGATCTTGCGCTCGTCGGAATCCACGCGCAGAACTTTGACCTCGATTTCCTCGCCGACTTTGACGATTTCGTCGGGATTTTCGACCTTATGGTCTGCCAGTTCCGAAATGTGCAACAAGCCTTCCAGGCCGTCTTCGAGTCCCACGAAAACACCGAAGTTGGTGATCTTGGTGACCGTGCCTTTGACGATCTGGCCGAGTTCGTACTTGCCGGGGATGTCGCTGGCCCAGGGATCTTCGGTGAGTTGTTTCAATCCCAAAGCGATACGACGGCGGCTCTGATCGACCGAAAGCACACGGCACTCGATCTCCTGGCCCTTTTCGACAAGCTCGCTGGGATGGCTGATCTTGCGTGTCCACGACATGTCGCTGACATGCAAGAGGCCGTCGATCCCCTCTTCGATTTCGATGAAGGCACCGTAGTTGGTAAGCTTGCGGACCGTACCTTTGACGATGCTTTCGGGCGGATAGCGTTCAGAGACCTGATCCCAGGGATTATCCTGCGTTTGCTTGATACCCAGGGAGATTTCCTGCTTGTCCTTGTTGATACCCAGCACGACGACTTCGATCTCGTCGTCGATTTGAACCAGGTCGCTGGGGTGACCGATGCGCTTGGTCCAGGACATCTCGCTGATGTGGACCAGGCCCTCGATACCCTCTTCGAGCTTGACGAAGGCACCATAGCTCATCACGTTGACAATAGTACCGCGTACCTTTGCGCCGACCGGATAGTGATCTTTGACCTCTTCCCAGGGACTGGCGGTCTTTTGTTTCAGACCCAGGGCTATTTTTTCTTTTTCGTGATCGATGTGCAGGATTTGAACTTCGATCTCTTCGTCGATGGAAACCATCTCCGACGGATGGTTGATGCGTCCCCAACTCATGTCGGTGATGTGCAAGAGACCGTCGATTCCGCCCAGGTCGACGAAAGCGCCGAACTCGGCGATATTTTTGACCACGCCCTTTCGCAATTGGCCGAGTTCCAGATCTTGTAACAGTTGGGCTTTCTTTTCGGCCCGTTCGGTTTCGATCAAAGCACGACGGCTGACGACGATGTTGCGGCGGGCTTCGTCGATTTTCAAGACGATGCACTGGATAGTGCGGCCGATGAAATCGCCGATGTCGGCCGGGCGACGGATGTCGACCTGGCTGGCGGGCAGGAATACGTTCACGCCGATATCGACCAGCAAACCACCTTTGATCTTGCGGGTTACCTGACCGGTGACGACGTCGTCCTCGTGGACCGTTTCCATCACCTTCATCCAGGCCTCGATCTTCTCGGCCTTACGTTTACTGAGGCTGATCATGCCGCGGGAGTCGTCGACGCGGCCGAAAACGTCCTCGACGTCTTCGATCAGAACCTTAATGGATTGCCCGACTTCCGGAGGCGGCTCGTTCTCGTCCCACTCGTTGCGGTAAATAGCGCCTTCGCTCTTATAGCCGACATCGACGAGAACAAAATCGCCGTCGATGCGGAGAATTTGACCCTCAACAATCTGATTGACGGCAATGTCGCTGCCGCCCCAATCGATTTCTTCCGCCGAATGGCCCTCGAGGGCTACTGATAGTGCATTTTCCCAATCTTCGTCGCGAAGATCCAAACTTCGAATTAGGTTACGGTTAACCATATGCTGTGATGAAATTCCGGCAAGTGAAGACTCTTTTGCCCGTTTGAGCGTTGCTTTCTTCACTCCCAGTTAGTTAGAGGTGATGATCGCCCATGTTTCCCCCCACCGTGAGGGGCCATTTCGTTTATGGGCGAATTCGTGAGTTTAACAAAACCTGGCAGTTATGACAATTGTTCATGGCACTGTAAAACCATAAACAAACGAAAAAATAACAAGTATTTTAATAATTCCAATGAACAGGATGGCAATTCGCCGAAAAAGCACTCGCTTCTGATGTGTAAGATGAGGTTTTTATCGGGCCGAACCACTCAAGTGGTGATCGCGTGATGCGACAAGTTGAGAAAACTTCGGGATTGGCGACGAAAAAGTTTGCGCTACTTGCCTGGATTGTTTGCGATGATGTCGCGAATCAACGTCGGGCGAAATCCGGGTGCGAAACTACCTGACGGTGACATTCTCGCATGCGGCGTTCCACCTCTTCGACCAGTTCATCACCACTGTATTTCGCGAGGTCTTCTGACAGAATTGGCTCACCGAACTTTACGTGCAACCGAGGGCCTATGATGGGATGTTTTTGTGTTCGCGGCCACGCGTCGAATGGCCCTTCTATGGCCAACGGCAAAATGGCGGCCTTGGTGCGGACGGCGACCGTGGTAAAGCCGTTCATCAACTTGTCGATCTGGCCGTCGAGGGTTCGTGATCCCTCGGGGAACATCAAAACCATCTCGCCTTGTTTCAGAAGCCGCATGGCCTCTTTGATACCACCGAGCGGTGAGCCTTTGCGGTCGACCGGGAAGGCGCCCAATGACCTGATGAACCAACCGAAAGGTGCGAAATTAAACAGGCTCTTCTTGGCCATCTGGTGCAGGTACCGTGGGCAACAGCAGCCGATCAGCGGCGAGTCCAGATGGCTTTGATGGTTTGACACCATCAGCACCCCGCCATCGGCGGGAATGTTGTGAGTGCCACTAAAACGAACACCATAGATAACCACCCAAAGTAACTGCAGCACTCGTTTGATACTGCTATACCAGAGTTCACTGCTCAAAGATGGTTGAGACATTTTTTGTTTCTATAACCAGTTTCTTCAAACAAACAGCAGACTCACCGATTCGTTGCGGTGGATTCGTTTTATGGCTTCGCCTAAAAGCGGCGCGATGCTCAATACGGTGATTTTCGGCAATGCGCGGTCCGGAGACAACGGCACCGTATCGGTAATCACCAAGCCGTCGATGGGGGTGTTTTTGATGTTTTCGATGGCGTTGCCGCAGAGGATGCCGTGGGTGGCTGCCAGGAAGATCTTTTCGGCTCCCGCCTGCTTGACCATTGTTGCGGCGCCGCAGATGGAACCGGCCGTGCTTATCATGTCGTCGAACAGCAAAGCGATGCGACCTTCAACCGGGCCGCCGATGAGGTTCGCCTGTTTGGTCTTTTCGGCACCACTACGACGTTTGTCCACGATCGCAAGCTGACCGCCCAGCACGGCCGCGTGACGTAAAGCCCGCTTGATGCTGCCTTCGTCCGGGCTGACCACACAGAGCTTATCCGGCGGAATATCCATGGCCAAGAAGTGTTCGTTCAATACCGGCGCGGCGTATAGATGGTCTACGGGAATATCGAAAAAACCCTGGATCTGGGCTGCGTGCAGGTCCATGGTCAGAACCCGGTCGGCGCCGGCTCGGGTGATAATGTTGGCTACCAACTTGGCCGTGATCGGCACTCGGCCTTCATCTTTGCGGTCCTGTCGGGCATAGCCGTAATATGGGATTACAGCCGTTATGCGGTCGGCACTGGCCCGTTTGAAACTCTCTATCATGATCAAAAGTTCCATCAGGTTTTTATTGACCGGCGTGCAGGTGGGCTGTACGAGAAAAACGTCACGGCCACGGACATCTTCCTCAATTTTGCAGGATATTTCTCCGTCGGGAAAATCCGCGATGGATATTCGACCCAAGGGAAGCCCCAGATATTGGCTGACTCGCTCGGCAAGTGCCTGGTTTGCTCGACCGCTGAAAACTTTCATGTTTCGCATTGCCGGTTTTTCTAGTATTTTGATCTAGTATCAAGTGTAGGTTGCGTGCTTGCACGCACCGTGAAAGGGTGTTTCCGAAGGTGCGTGCAAGCACACACCCTACGAATTGAAACTCACTCCCCTTGCATAGCTTTTTCCACCACCGCCAACTCGGCCAGATTGTTAATCCCCATTGCCTCGTTGGGTTTAAGTACCGCCAAAGCACGAACTTCCTTGCCTTCGTCGAGAAAAACGCCCGGGCAGTCGGTAATATAGTATTCGCCCTGGGCGTTGTCGGTTTTCAGTTGCCCCAGGGCGGATAAAAGGTCGCCGCAACGGAAAACGTAGTAGCTCATGTTGACTTCGGTGATTCGCCGTTGTTCATCGGTGGCATCCTTCTCTTCGACAATGCCGATGAATTTTCCGTCGCCATCGCGAATGATTCGACCCAGGCCGGTAGGGTCTTCTTTATGTGTGGTGCCGATAATACATGCCGTCGGGCTTTTTTCATATTCGTCCAGTAGGGCTTCGAGTGATTTGCTTTCCATCATCGGTGAATCACCGGCAAGCACTAATACCGCGTTATCTATATTCGCCGTGTTGTGATCGAGAAGCAAATCACGGCAACACATCACGGCATGCCCCGTGCCCAATTGTTCTTCCTGTAAGGCGAATTCGATGCCCTCGCGATCGGCAAGAGCCCCCCGAACGTCTTCTGCCTTATAGCCCACTACCACGATGGTCCGCTCAACGCCGGCCTCCTCGATGGCGTCCAATACGTAGTCGATCATGGGCCGCCCGCACACCTCGACCAATACCTTAGGCAGATCCGATTCCATCCGTGTGCCCTTACCGGCAGCCATCACGACAGCAGTTTTTAGAGGCATTTATGTAAGTCCTCGTGTTGTGTTTAGCAATCGGATTTGTCGTGAAACCATATACTAACCCGAAGCGCAAGCGAAGGGAGCCGCGCGGTTTAGGTGCTCTATCCGCCCTTCGCTTATGCTTCGGGTTAGCATTATAGGCACAACGTAGAAAACACCGGCCCACATCTTCCCAAGAAATCGCCCGGCTTTCCAGGGGGGGCGGGTAATCTGTTGTTTGTCGTTCCTAGTAACGGCTTCATCCGGAATAGTAGTTTGTAGTACCGCCTTTAGGTGGAATATTGGGACATCTCGCCTCAGCCTGGCAAGGCGTTTACCGACTAAATGCAGTACTAAAACACTGAACTCAAACAATCCGAAGGATCACCATAAGATATGCAAAACCAAGAAGTTATGAAATGGATTGTAAAAAGTATTGACGAGTAGTTTCACGTCAAATGGTTCAAATTCTAGTGCGCTGCGGCTACAAATCGATGCCTGCCCCAATCGGCTCAAGTGTTACACGTTCACCAATTTTAACTAAAACGCATCCACTATCATGTGCCCGTCGTTGCGGATGCCCAGAAGCTGAAAAGTGCCCACATTGGGCGTGCCCATGGCTTGGTTGAGAGCGGCCACGCTCGCGGGGCTGCCCGAGGTGTTGAGGCCGGAGTCGCCGGAGTCGACCGAGTTGACCGCATCGGAGATGAAATGCACCGAGCCGTCGGCGAAGCAGAAGTTGGCACCACTTGCATGGTGGCTGCTGAAGGCGTGGATATTGGTTTCATGATTCATTCGCCTGGAGACGCTGGAAGTAACCGTGCTACCAACGCCCAGCCCGCCCGGTCCGCACCAGGATGACCATTTTGTGGGTTCGTTTTCCCATGCATCAAGAACCGTCCGTTCGCCGAGAGCGAACGTGCAGCTAGTGCCGTCGGTAATGTCGCGAATTCTTACCGAACTGTCGCCGTACAACACACCATTGTTGGGCCAGATCGAGTGATTTCCACCTGAGATATTAAAAAATCCGCGGCAGCCCGTGTAGTTCGACGTTCCGACCATGGCAGAGCCGGGGCCGAGAAATTCTCGCAAGGGTTGCAAGGGTGAAGAGGGGCACTCGAAAATGGACAAATTCGTTTGCAGCATCTTCAGCAGATCGGGGTTGGAAGTCACTTCGTCAAGCTTGTATTTCGTGGGGCTCAAGGAGTCTTTGAGCGAACTTTGCTCGATGTAGGGCATCAGATACACGGCCCAAGCCCAACCGCCGGCCACGTTGCCGGCGGAGTTGATAGTCTCGAATCCCGGCGGAAAACTGCCCAGAGCTCCGTGATAATTGTGCATCGCCAGCCCCAGGTTTTTGAGATTGTTGGTGCATTGCATCCGCCGCGCGGCCTCGCGAGCCGCCTGAACGGCCGGCAGCAGCAGGGCGATTAGGATGCCGATAATCGCAATCACAACCAGTAATTCAACTAGGGTAAATCCATTACGATATTTGGTTTGCATAATATGTGTCCTTGATGCAATTTGTGTAAATTCTCTATTAGGAAGGATTTATGGTGTCGAGCAATTGTTCCCAGGAAATATAACAGCTATTGCTGTTATAAATGTCTTGTGATGTAATTCGGACGAATTGGTCCGCACCAGGCTAATCTCTACTGCTGACTTTGGAATATACATTTTACCCCATTCGTTTTGGGGGCGTCAATTCGTGGATTTTGACTTTTACTTATGCCTAGGTGGCACGGCACGTCAGTTGGTATTTGGCGGCGTTGACACATCGTTGTGAACATATAAAATCAGATGTTTCCCCCCAGGTTTCCATGGCGACTTTGGGGGCCATTTTTTTTCAGGGCCGATTTTTCAAACACCTCGAACTTTTTTAGGTCCGGCCGGGTCATAATTTATTTCGGTTCGTATTTCATCGAAAGGCAAAACATTGCAGGAAGCCATTGAAAAAGCGAACATCCTCATTGAAGCTCTGCAATGGATCAGGGAGTTCCGAGGCACGACAACCGTAATCAAACTCGGTGGCAGTGTGATGGAAGATCTCCGCGCCTTGGGGCATCTGCTCTTGGACGTGGTTTTTATGGAAACAGTTGGCATGCGCCCGGTGATTGTACACGGTG
>JAFGTN010000405.1 GCA_016934075.1 Pirellulales bacterium | reverse complement strand
TAATGTCAGTCAAGACAATGTAAAAGAAACCTTCGCTTCGCAAAGCTTTCTTTTACATGTGCCCTTGACTCGCAATTTTGCAAAAGTTCAGTTGCTTGCCTATCTCTCCTCGCTTGCGCTTCGGGTGAATATCATCAAAAAAATCTCAGAAATTAAGCGAAAACCATGAAAATCGTCGTCGTCGATGGATATACACTAAATCCTGGTGATTTAAGCTGGATGGGGCTAGAGCGTCTGGGCAACGTTGTGGTTCACGATCACACGCCCTACGAGCGAGCTTCTATCGTGGATTGTGTCGGCGATGCCGAGATTGCTATCACAAACAAAGTCCCTTTCGACGACGCCACGCTGGCCGAGCTTCCCAACCTGAAATATATCGGCGTGACGGCCACGGGCTACAACATCGTCGACGTAGCTTCAGCGGGCAAACGCGGCATCGTCGTCACCAACGTACCCACCTACGGTACCAGTTCGGTAGCGCAAATGGTTTTTGCGCACGTTCTCAACATTACCCAACATGTTGGCGACCATGCCCAAACCGTTCGCGACGGCCGCTGGACGGGCAGCCGCGATTTCTGCTATTGGGATTTCCCGCTCATCGAACTCGAAGGACTCACGCTGGGCGTGGTGGGCCTGGGCCGTATCGGTCGAGCGACCGCCGAGTTGGGCCGGGCTTTCGGCATGAAGGTTGTCGCTTACGACGTCTGCGATTGTCAACCGCCCGATGGCATCGAAATGGTCGATCTCGACAAACTGTTCACGCAAAGTGACGTGATAACTTTGCACTGCCCCTTGGTGCCCGAAACCGAGAAACTCGTCGACTCACGACGCCTGGAACAAATGAAGCCCACGGCCATGCTGATCAACACCAGCCGCGGTCCGCTGATCGATGAGCCGGCGCTTGCCGCCGCGCTCGACAACGACAAAATAGCCGCCGCCGGGCTCGACGTCCTCGCCCAAGAACCGCCCGCGGCCGACAACCCGCTTTTCACGGCCAAGAACTGCTACATCACTCCACACATTGCCTGGGCGACCAAATCCGCACGCGAGCGGTTGCTGGGCACGACCGTGGACAACCTGGCGGCGTTTTTGGACGGGAAGCCGAGGAATGTGGTGAGTTAGGGGGTGTCTTTTATTGGATAGCCCAGGTTCCTGAACCTGGGCGTTCAGAGGACGCAAGAGGAAATGGTTTTTGCCCGAACACCTCTTGCCGCTTTGCGGCGCAGGTTCAAGAACCTGTGCTACCCTTTTCATGGTGCATCGCGGACGCACCCTACGAATTTCACGCAGCAGTACGTGGGTGTGTGATCGATATGGTCGAAACTTCAATAAGACATTCGTAAAGGTCCAAGAGTTTTTTCGCTTCCTCACTCCATCGATACCGCTCAACAACTGCCCGTCTTCCACGCCGTCCCATGGCTTGTGCTTCTTCAGGGTTGTTTAATAGCTGAGCAAAGGCCGCGGCAATTGCTTTCGGATCTTTCGAATCGACGCACAACCCGCAGCCGGTCGATTCGACCACCTGCCGGTACAAGGGGAAATCCGATACTACAACCGGCAGGCCGAGGGCCATGTATTCGAACATTTTTGTGGGAAAGCTGTGCACAAAGTTTGGTTGGTTCTGCAAAAGCGCCAAGCCAATCTGGCAACCGGCCATGCGCTGCCAAGCTTCCGGGGCCGGTAGCCAACCGGTTATGCTGATGTGATCCAGGCCCAGTTGGCCGGGTTGTTCGTGCAATTCGTTGGCGTGGGAATGATTTGCCATGGGGCCAACCAGTTCCAGGCCGCAATGGATGCCTTGCTTACGTAGGATGCCCAGGGCTTCGAGCGTTGCCGTGCTGCCTCGCGACGGGCTGATCGAGCCCATGTAGCCGAGTTTGGGAACGGTCGATTTGGATTGATGTCGCTCGATTGTTAATAGCTCATCCACCAGGGGCATGTTGCGGACGATTGTGGCGTCGGGAAGCCAAGGGTAATCGGCGGCGTAGGAGTCTTCGGCCATCACAACCGAGATCCCCCGCAGCAGAACCCGTTGGGCCAGCCCGGCCGCGTGCGAGGCTGGACCTCGTAGCGATACAGGCAGCCAAGGTTTGGTCAACAGATCCTTGGGCAGATTTTCGTGCATGTCGAAAACCACCGGGCGGCATTGCCGGCCGCGACGTCTGAGCCGTCGGGCAATTGTCAACAGTTCGGGATCGTGTAGATGATACAGATCGGCATCCAGGGACAATGCCACTCGTAATGCGAGCCGCACCGTGTGGAACATTCGTTCTCGACGGCCGTGTGGTTTCGGCAAGGCGCAAATCTTGACTCCGTCGACTTCCTCGGTGTGTGGATTGTCTCTCGGGGCGATCAGCGTCACGTCGTGACCGGCTTCGGCCAATGTGCGGCACTGCTTCTGGAAAATGCGGATATCCAGAGCCGGGTGGACGGTCGTTATGTGGACGATTTTGGCCATTGGTTTATATATCACGCCCTTCGCTTTGTTCAGGGACGCGACAAACGATTTTTATGATTTGCCGATGGGGCAGGAGCATCAAGCCAAGAGCGCCGAATAAGAAGCGGTTGTCGGGTATGTCGCCCGAAACCATGGCGTTGGCCAGGGCGTTTACGGCAACCATCAAAACAATAATCCGTAGGGGATCGGCCCCGATGCGGGCCATCGTTCCCAGGCTGCGTTTGGCCGCGATAAACAACCACGTCAACAGTCCCAGCCCGCAAAGCCCGAACTCAACCAGAACCTCAAGCAGGATGTTATGCGGATAGGCGCGAAAATCGCCCTGGAAGTGCAACACGGGCCAAGCTCCCAACCCGTGGCCGATGAAAGGCCTTTGCCACCAATATTCGACGGCAGCCTGATAGTATTGCGTCCGCGCGAAGCTCGAGTTGCCCCAGTCGGTTTGAAACAACCCGGCCATGCGGCGCAAGGTTTGTGGGGCCTGTTCGGAGCAGCCCTGGTAGAAGATCGTTGTGGCGACGGCAATCAACATCGCCGCATATACCCACATGGCTTTGCGGTGCCTATTGATTGAGGCCGATCTCACTGCCAATGCCAACGGAACCAGCCCGCCGGCCGCCGTCGCCAAAAGTGGCATCCTTCCACCCAGAATCAACAGCACGAATACGAAAACGACCGCCATGCCTAATCCTATTGCCCGAGCAAACGAATTATTGGCCATAAACAGCCCGTATCCCAAGGCAACCAGCGCGGCAGGTCCGATCACTCGGCCCAGCCCCAGGTAATTCCCACCCAACGCGACCACTGATCCGCTGTCACCACTTCGGTCATGGGCCATCAGGCTTTCGGCCGAGAGCCAAACGGCAAAGAGCACCAGTAGCAGTAAAAAGCGTTCGACACGGCGTCGTTCCGACGCGATAACCAATCCGGAGGCCACGGCCGTCCAGACCGTCAAGATTCCAATATGCAGGGCCTTGGTGTGGGCATAAGCATCGCCAGGCGTCCACAGCAGTGACAAAGTCATATAGCCGAACAAAGCGGCTGCGGCCGTCATGAATCCACCGGCCCCGCGCGGCAGGCGATAACCGCGTCCGAGCAAAACCACCAGTCCCACCGCGCCGCTGGCTGCCAGGAACACGGCCGTCAGGTCTAGCGAAAAACGATCGGCGATCCATTGGAACCGCGGGTCGCCCTTATAGCGACCGGCCATAAGGAACAGCAGGAACAGGGCCTCGAAGGAAAAGAACGTCGCCAGGGAAAGACGCGCTCCACCACGCCCGGCAGCTATCGATAAATCGTTCTTGATTACGATTGCCTGGCTCATTGGGCTTGTTCACCAATCCGGGTGGCGCTGGCTGCTTGCCAGCCGGTGTATTTCAGGCTTTTCCGTTCAGCACAGGCTGACAAGCAGCCGGTGCCACCCTTGCCTGCAAGGTTGTTCACTATTTTGTCGAGCAGTCCCGCCAAAACGGCTGCCTGACTGGCTTTCGAGTAGCGGGCAATTTCGTCAGAGTTGCCCTCGGGTGAGAGTCGGCCGTGGTTCACGTCGTGTAGGAACTTGTGCACGTCGGCGGCCGTCGAGCATATCCGCCCTTTTTTTGTAGACGCCAGAATCGGCCCCATTTCGGAGCTGGGCTGAGTTACCGCCAGTAACGGACGGGCTCGGGCTACCAGTTCCAGGAACTTTCCCGTCAGTGTGCCGCGTGATGACTCGAAGGTGTCGACGACATCGTCTAGAACGAGGTTC
>JAFGTN010000404.1 GCA_016934075.1 Pirellulales bacterium | reverse complement strand
TCTCGAAGCGAAAAACCTGGTATCCGCGTTTTCCATACATTATCGCGCTGCTGGTGGCCGTGCTTGTTTGTGGATTCCTGCTGGGTAAATCGCCGAATCCCATGGAGGGAGTCGTTAAAGTTTTCAAAGCAATGGTCGGACTATATCCTTCCGTCTGGGACAAGCTGCTGGCGTTTTCCTTTTTCATCGGCCTGGCGATAGTCGGAAACAAGCTGATCTGCGGTTGGGCTTGTCCGTTCGGTGCTTTGCAGGAACTGCTATATAGTCTACCGATTCTCAGTCGCATTAAACGCAGCAAGGTGCCGTTCCTTGCGTCGAATACCATCCGCGGCGGTCTTTTTCTGTTGATGTTGCTTCTTCTGTTCGGGATCGTCGGCGGGAGGAAAGGCTTCGTTGTTTACCACTTAATGAACCCTTTCAATCTATTCAACTTCGACTTCGAAGCCCTTCCCATACTATTCACCGTCTTGGTTGCTTTGGTGTTGTCCCTGATGGTGTATCGCCCCTTCTGCCAGTTTATATGTCCGTTCGGATTCGTTTCCTGGCTGGCGGAAAGGATCAGCTTGATACGCGTGCGAGTCGACCGGGATCTGTGCAATGACTGTGGAGCATGCGTGCGTGCCTGCCCGTCGGGTGCCGCGAAGAGCAAGGTGGAAGGTAGGCGATTCGGAGCGGACTGCTACAGTTGCGCCCGGTGTTTGAACGTCTGTTCCCAAGATGCGATTGCCTATCGTTGCGTGCTTCAAAACAAACGAAATCAGATTGATCCTTAACTTGCGAATACCAATTCATACGCTTACACCAACCAAAGAGGCACGAAAATGTCCAATCCCATGAAAGTCGTCATTGTCGGCGGCGTCGCCGCTGGTCCAAAAGTGGCGGCCAAGGTGATCCGCCTGATACCAGACGCAGATGTCACGATTGTCGAAAAGGGAGAGTTCCTGTCCTATGCCGGATGTGGGTTGCCCTACTATGTTTCCGGAGTTGTGAAAGAGCAGGCCGAACTCATGTCCACACCGGTGGGTGTGATTCGTGATTCAGTGTTTTTCCAAAAGGTCAAAAATGTCCATGTCCTGAACCACACCGAAGCCACCAAGATTGACCGGGTCGGCAAGCGCGTACAAGTGCGTAATGGAAGCAACGCTACGGAGTCCTGGTTGGACTATGACAAATTGGTTCTTGCGACTGGTGGCGACCCGGTGGTCCCTTCACTCCCTAACGTCAAGTTAGAGAACATCTTCACCCTTCACGGAGTCCACGACGCTGAAGGAATCAAGACTCTTCTGTCCCAGAATAAAGCCCGTGACGTGGTGATTGTCGGCGGAGGACTAATCGGAGTGGAGAGCACCGAAGCGCTTGTCGAGAAAGGCTGTCGGGTAACCATCGTCGAGATGCTCCCGCAAATCTTCGGTATGCTCGACTGGGAAATCGCGAAGCTCGTCGAACAGCATATGGAATCACATGGAGTGAAAGTCCTCACTGGCACCAAACTAGAGTCCTTCGAGGGTAACGGGAAGGTGGAGTGGGTAGTAACCGATCAGAGCAGACTCTCGGCTGATCTGGTGATCATCGCGATCGGCGTTCGTCCGAATGTCGAACTTGCACGGGATGCCGAGTTGGAGATTGGAACCACGGGTGCAATCAAGGTCGATCAGCACATGCGTACTTCCGATCCCGACATTTATGCGGCCGGTGATTGTGTCGAATGCCATGATTTACTCACGGGCGAACCATGCTATGTGCCTTTGGGTTCAACGGCAAACAAGCAGGGGCGCGTCGTTGCGAACAATATCTGCGGTGAATCTGATATATTCCCCGGCGTTCTCGGCAGCACAGTTTGTAAAGTCTTTGATTATTGTGTTGCCAGAACAGGGCTGAGTGAGAAAGCGGCCGTCACACAAGGCTACGAAGTGGTTACCGCCATGGCCCCTGCACCGGATAAGGCCCACTTCATGCCCACAGCAAAACCGTTGCTGCTAAAGCTTGTGGTAGAAAAGAAATCCAGGCGGCTGCTCGGTGCCCAGGCAACCGGACCAGGCTCGGGCGACAAACGGATCGACATAGCCGCCATGGCGATTACCAGCGGCATGACTGTGGATCAGCTTGCCAATGCCGACCTTTGCTATGCCCCTCCCTACGCCCCAGCCATGGACAATATCATCACGGCTGCCAATGTCGCCAGGAACAAGCTCGATGGGTACATGGTCGGCGTTTCCCCGATGGAAGTTCATCAAGTGTTGGAAGAGGGGGCCGATTTCGTTTTCCTCGACGTGCGCAGTCCGGCTGAATACGAACAGGTGCGACTATCGGGCACGACCCTGATCCCTCTGGGAGCGCTGCGTGGTAGACTGAATGAACTGCCCAAAGACAAGGAAATCGTTGTGTTTTGCAAGATATCTCTGCGAGGTTACGAGGCAGCGTTGATCCTCAAGGCGGCCGGATTCGACAAGGTCCGCGTGATGGACGGCGGCATTGCGATGTGGCCGTTTGAGAAAGAGAGTGGTCCTCAATAGCAAGGATATTAATCGGTAACAAGGCATATGCATGGATCAGATAGCGTTTCAAGATTACTACCCGGACGAAGTGAGCCATTGCTACGGTTGTGGTCGGCTCAATAAACACGGCCTGAAAGTGAAAAGCTATTGGGACGGCGAGGAAACCGTTGCCACTTTTTGTCCCAAACCCTATCACATGGCGGTTCCAGGTTATGTCTATGGTGGCCTGCTTGCTTCCATTATCGACTGTCATGGCACGGGAACAGCAGCCGCGGCAGCATATCGAACGGAATGTCGAGCAATGGACACACAACCGTCAATTCGTTTTCTGACGGCATCATTGCATGTGGACTATATCCGCCCCACACCCCTGGGTGTGCCTCTGCAGATCCGTGGAAAAGTAAAGCAGATCAAAGGCCGCAAGGTTGTGGTTACCGCTACGGTATCGGCAAACGGAAAAGTGTGTGTTCGGGGAGAAGTGGTGGCGGTTCAGGTGCCAGAAAGTTGGGTACCGCGAAGTGTATGAATAATAAGATTCCGACAACGACATTTCAGATGGAGCAACAAAAATGGCAGAAGGACCGAAGATATCAGAAAGAGTTGGAAAAATATCTAAATCGGCCATCCATGAGATGACAAGACTCTCGAAGGATGTCGATGACGTGGCGTTTCTGTCTTGGGCAAAACCAACTTCCGATACGCCCGACCATATCAAGAATGGTGCAATCTCAGCCATCAGCGAAGGGTTGGTTGGAGGATACAGCGAAAATGCCGGTCTACCGGAACTGCGTGAAGAAATCGTTAAGAAACTTAAGCGTGACAACCATGTTGATGCCGAAATTTCACAGATCATGGTTACAGTCGGAGCTATTGAAGGATTGGCGGCTGCCGTATTGGCTGTGGTCGACCCGGGTGACGAGGTGATTTTGCCCTCACCAACATATTCGACGCACGTGCGCCAAGTGGTCATTGCTTCGGGCAAACCGGTATTCGTACCTACAAATGAAGAAAAAGGATTCGCTCTGGACATCGAGGGCATCAAAAACGCGATAACTGCCCGGACGAAAGCGATACTGTTTTGTTCGCCAAACAATCCAACCGGCACCGTCTGGAGTGAAGATCAGCTTCGTGAAGTGGCCCGGATTGCTCTGGAACATAATCTGATGGTAATCACCGACGAAGCCTACGAGTATTTCACCTACGACGGTCACGAGCATTTCAGCATCGCCTCTATTCCGGAAATGAGGCGAAACGTAATTAGCTGCTATACGTTCACCAAGACCTATGCCATGACGGGTTGGCGGATTGGATACTTACACGCCGATGAAGAGATTATTCCCCAGATCAACAAAGCACATATACCACTCGCAATCTGTGCCCCGGTGGTCTCTCAATATGCGGCACTTGCCGCATTGAAAGGGCCGCAAGACTGCGTTGCGAGATTTCGGGAACACTACTTGTCTGCCCGCAACGTTATGTGTGAACGTCTTGACCGTCTCAGTTCGATTTTTACCTACGAAAAGCCGAGTGGTTCCTATCTGATGTTTCCCAAAATCCTTCTGGAGGAAGGCAAGGACTCCATCACATTCTGTAAAATGCTGTTGAAGGAAGGAGGCGTCTCCACCACACCTGGGATAGCATTCGGGCCCACGGGCCAGGGACACCTGAGGATGTCCTTCTGCGTCCCGGAAGAAGAGATCAACAAGGCATTCGACAAAATGGAAGTTTATTTCCGGTAAGCCGCGACAGAAAAGGACAAGTGAGAAATAATGGTATCAGATACGAAAACAATCATCGGAGTTTGTTGCAGTCCACGACCGCGGAAAACCACCTACGAAGCGGTCTCCGCCTGCTTGGCCGCCGCTGAGGAAATTGACGGCGTGACTACCAGGCTGATTGAGTTGGCGGGCAAAACCATAGGGCCCTGCCTGGCCTGTGGCATCTGCCAGGAGGGTTTGATCTGTGGGATCGACGACGATTTCGGCGAAATCATCGAAGCCTTTGGGGATCCCACTTTCGCCGGGTTGATCGTTGGTACGCCCGTCTACTTCGGCATGATGACGGCCCAGTGCAAGGCATTTCTCGACCGCTGTGTCGTCTTCCGGCGCAATGGCTGGATGCTGCGCGACAAAGTTGCCGGCGTTTTAGCCGTGGGACGTGTCCGCAACGGTGGGCAGGAACAGACCATCCAGGCTGTTCGTGCAGCCATGTTGTGCCAAGACATGATATGCGTCAGCGACGGCCAACCGACAGCCCACTTCGGTGCCACTCTGTGGTCTGGCATCGAGGGTGGCCTTGCTGCCGACAAAGTTGGGCTGGAAACCACCCGCAACTTGGGCCATCGGGTAGCGGAGATGACCAAACGCATTATAATGCTATAAGCTGTTCGCGCAAACTGGTCAGTATTTCATACCCGCGGCGGGTGGCACGGGCTGCTTGCCAGCCCGTTTTTCCGGAAAATTTCGGCCCACACTGGCTGACAATCAGCCAGTGTCACCCATATTGATTACTCAAGGAAGCAATACTAATGCCAACAGATCCCCTCACTCCGTACGGCAATCGCCCCATGGTGACGCCGATTGTCAATGCGGTCAATTATGAATATAGCTCGTTCGAAGTGCTTCGACAGATTACCGATGGCGAGATCGATGGTTATACCTACCATCGTGACGATAACCCGACTGTCCGCGCCGTCGAAAAACAGATCGCCTTGATGGAAGGTTCTGAAGACTGCATCGTCTGCACAACCGGGATGGCCGCCTGTACGATGATCTATTTGACCTATCTCAGCGCCGGCGACAACGTTATTGTTTTCCACGATGTGTATGGAGCACACTACAAGGTTTCTCTAATTCTAGAACGAATGGGAATCGATGTAACATGGCTGGACGCCAATGATTACCGTGATATCCACAAATCCATCAAGCCAAACACCAAGATGATATTCTGCGAGACACCGAGCAATCCGCTCTGCAAGGTCGTCGACATCGCCGCCATGGCAGAGGAAGCCCATAAGGCAAACGTGATGCTCATCGTCGACAATACGTTTGCCACGCCATGCAACCAGCAGCCACTCTCATTCGGGGCCGATCTGGTCGTCCACAGTGCTACCAAAGGGCTTGGTGGTCACAACGACTTGATGGCCGGTGCCATCGCGGGATCGAAGGAATGCTACAACGAACTCTGGTTCACCCGCCAGGCCATCGGTACCACACTCGACGCCTACTCCGCCTCGCTGCTGGAACGCGGACTGAAGAGTCTGGAACTACGTGCCGAACGGATGGCTTCTAACGCCCTGGCCCTGGCCGAATTTCTTGCCGGCCAGACGAAGGTTTCCAATGTCCGGTATCCGGGCCTGCAAAGCGATCCCGGCCACGAAGTTGCGATAAAACAAATGCACGACGGCTTCGGCGGAGTGTTGGCCTTCGATGTCGGCGAAACTCAGGACGATGCCAAGAAGTTCATCGACGCCTTAGAGGTTATTATTCATGCCGTAAGCCTTGGGGCAACTGAAAGCCTGATCTGCATCCCCTGTCTTACCACCATGCTTTACATGCCTGAAGAACGCCGCACAACTTTTGGAGTCAAGCATAATACCGTACGGTTGTCTGCCGGCGTCGAAAAACCGGATATCCTCATCAAAGATCTGGAACAAGCGTTGAGCAAGGTATGAGTGAATAGGAATTGGCGGGTATCGCTTTGTAAACCTATGCTGTCTGACGTATCCTGTCACTGAGCGCTTGAAAATCGGCCACTGATGGGCGCTTCAAAACCGGACAGTGGTTTTGTGATTAGGCGCTTTATTTATCGTCTT
>JAFGTN010000403.1 GCA_016934075.1 Pirellulales bacterium | reverse complement strand
ATGCCGCACGCGCTTGACGGTGAGGGAGAAATTGGCAGTGACGATCACTGGGGAACCTTCGTCGGGAGTTCCAATTGAAAAAAGGCCCGTCGGCGATCCGTGGGGTAGCCAGCGGCATAAGTTAGCGACGATCCATCCGGCAACTGACATCACGCGTTCTCCTTGACCGCCAGGAGGTAGAGGAAACTCCCCAACCGACTGCGTTCGGCGTTCTGGATCTTGAACCCAGCCTGAGACACAAGTCGCTCCAGATCGACAACAGCCTTCGTTTTAGTCTGGGTTAGTGCAAACGTGATCAAGAGTAAGGGCACGCGCACCGCGGCGTGAAACGCTCGTTTACAAACGCTTTCGGGCTTGGCCTCGTCAGCGATTACCACACGACCGGCAGGCGTGAGGATGCGGTAGGCTTGGCTGAGCACATAGGTTTGCTCATCATACGACAGTTCTGAGAAGACCAGTGTTGCGGTGATCAAGTCAAAGCTTGCTTCCGGGAACGTGCCCATCCCTGCCACACCTCTCTCATGAAGCTCGATTCTTTCTGCAAGACCTCCGGCAACGACCTTTCTGCGTGCCACGGCGAGCATGCCAGGCGAGATGTCGAAGGCGGTGACTTGTGCCCCTTTCTGCGCGGCCAGCACAGCCAGCGTGCCAGTGCCACAGCCGATGTCGAGCATGCGCGAGCCGGGGATCACATACTCGGCTACGATACGGCGCTTAACTGTCTCGGACTGCCCCAAGCTAAGCCACTTGATTCCCCGATCATAGCGGTCGGGCTGGGACTCGAGGAGCTTCATGTACACATAATTGAACATTGTCTCTACGTCTTCTGTTCCCTGCTTTCTCAAGCAAAACGCCCGCTGTCCGCCCGCCATTCTTCCGGCCAAAAGACTCGTGTCAACCGTCCTGACTTGATCCGCTTCTTACTGTCTCATCAAACCTTGGTTTCTCGGAACACCCGCAACATACTGCTCCCCTCAGTATAGCGGCCCGCCGATGGATTTCAAGAAACCTTGATATTACGCCGTATCCGAGCAATCTCCGCCCGACCGTTTTATGCTCAAGCTTCAGTTGCCGGTGAATTATTCACCCGATCCAGGGAGGCTGGTTGTTATTGACGGCTATTCAAAAATGGGTCGTTTAATAGGACATCATGTCATTGCGAAGACCGCCAGGAAAAGCAGGAGGACGGCTGGAATAAGAACTGTTACCCCAACGCGGATAAAACTGGACAGGTCTCACATTTGAGGTATTGGGGTAACTGGTCACCTGTCTATCTTGCCAATATTAGTCCTGCCCTGTTTTATCTCGTCTCGTTAGCTTCTGTTTTCTAGACTATTGGCCTTGCGTTGCTGCTTGATGGAGTCCCGGTTCGTTAAAATGTGGCTCTTCATATCATCGAGACCCGATCTGATCCAGATCTGGGTTGGCGGCAAGGTGATAGCGAAAGCGAAGCTGACCGATGTAGAACCATCGGACCGCTTCGTCTTTCTTGCCCGAAGCAAAGAGCTTCTGCGCCAAGAAATAGTAGTCTGCGGGATGTTTGCCTTCGATTCCGGCTTTCAGTTCATCTACGGATTGCGCAGACAAATCTTCGGAATTTTTGGCACAAGAACCGGCTACCGCAACTGCCAAAACGATAGTAAATATCTTCTTCATTCTCTGCTCCTCTAGCTAACGTTCGGTCCACACCGATCTCGGCAGTGTAACGCGTAACACACAGGCAGTCAACCACTTGCGGCGTGATTTCACCAAGATGGCCGGCAGACTAACGATACACCAGAATTTCCGTGATTATATCGATGTGGACAAAACGGGAAACGAGTGATGCCTCATTCGTCACGAGTAGGCTGCCCACCCGGAAGTTGACAAGTCCTGGGCTCACACAGTAAGCTCGGACTATTCAGAATACTATCAATGATGCTATCCGATATGGATTTGAATTCGCCAACCACAAAACGCAAGGTCACGCTCCCAAATCGCCCCCCACCTCACAAACATTAACCTCCCCTTGTCTGTGAGAGTACGTTTTGCATTTTGCAAGAGTTTATTCATGCAAGTTTTCACCGTAGTCATTGGAACAGTCATCGCTCTTGCCTCAAGCGCTCTCGCCGATTCTGATTGGCGGGAAACCCGCCTTGCCGGTTATCAGACCTTGTTAAAGTATCCCGCCCCGTGGGGCCTGAGAAATAAAACTATCGAAGCCAAGTTATCCTCAGCAGATCATCTTGGCGAAATCGAAGCATGGCTGGACCAGAGAAGTCGGGCCGCCGAACTACTCGGCCGGGCCGATTATCTCCTCTTTGCCCATCGTCTCCTGAACTGCACTGCCGCGAAGTCCGAAGTGGAACAATCTTATGCAGCCGTCAAGAACTTCGACCCCCGGCATTTCAAGTTTACAAGCTTGGCAAACTCCCTCGACATACTCCAGGCCGAACTGGAAAAAGCTGCGGGTGGAACCATCGATCCGGTGACCGGAACGGATATCTTCACATGGATCAAGGCCTGGGATCTGGGATATGAAGAACCCACGCCATACCGTGCGGCCTACGTCGATGGAGTTGTGATCCGTCTGATAAAACCGGGCGATACCGTCGATTTTCGGAGTTCCTGGACCACCAATACCTACACCACTTCCGAAATGACTATCACTTATTCGATCCTCGGTCCCATATCCGTGATCGATCTGAAAACAAACGCCCTGGCGGCCGAAATCTCGGGCCTGACGAAGTTGCGCGAGATGCCCGCCGAAGGTTGGTTCGCACTGGCTTCGAAGGGCAATATATACCTGTTTGTGTCGAATCGGAAAATAGATAAAGTGGATTGCTCTGGCACGGATCTTCGTATCGGCTTCCATGCCCCCGCCGCCGTCGCTTATGCCAGGCTCCCCCTGAGTGTCGAAAAGGATCTTCCTACTCTGGCCAAGTTCTATCAGGCGCTGCTGCAACACCAACCCGTCCAGTGCGTGCAGATACAAAAAGGAAATCATGTCGAACAGATTTTTCAATACATCGATCGCCCCTGCGAGTTTCCAATCAAGCCACTCTTGGCCGCACCTTTGCCACATCTGGTTTTTCTCTCGCTGAAGCCGTCGAGCAAGCTCAAGGTCAACATTGGCATGCCAATTCGTCGCGCTCCGGACGGATGGTCTTTCGTCTCCGATACCGACCGCATCGCCTATGACATGCCCGAACGGCCCTACGCCCATTCCGGTGGCATCAACGTCTGGCTCGATCAGGCAACCGGTTCAACCTATCGTGAACTCCGAGACCTTGGATGCAAAACGGTCCGCCTGGTCTGCCGTAGCAGCCCCGGCTGGGAAGGCATGACGATGGAGAAAAAGAAGGAACTGGTCTGCCGAAACCTCACGTGGATTCGCCAGGCCGGCAACATTAAGGTGGGAATCGATCTGCACAATGAATGGTTACCCGCCGCACTCAAAGATGCCAGAGGTTTCCAGGATCCCGCCCTCTTACGAGAATTCACCGAGCGCTGGAAGGCTATTCTGTCCTGGTGTGAACCGTACCGGGACGTTATCGGCTGGTACGACCTGATGAACGAACCTTTGATTTTTTGTGAACGCGAGCCCGTCAAACCATACGCAATCTTCATGCAAAAGGCCATTCATCAACTCCGTCCCTATGCCGGGACAACCCCTTTCTTGGTCGAGGCCGTCAATATGGCCAATGCCGGCGGGTTGGCGTTCTGGGAGGATCTTGGTCAGAGCAATATCATTGCGGGATACCACGACTACTGGCCACACATGTTCACGCACCAGCGATGCGTCGAACCGGGCAATCCATCCATGCCCGCTGTCTTCTATCCCTCATTCATGCCCGGCATATCGTGGACCAGCCCAAGTTGGCGCAACGACAGTTCCGACTGGCATTACTGGGACTGTTGGAAGTGCAATTCGTTCAGCCTGCCCGTTTACAGCCTGCTCATCGAAAAAGGCGTTCGCCTCGATTGCGGAGAATACGGAGTCGTTGGCTACGCCGGACAGACATCACCTATCTCCAGCACGATCTGGTTGCGCCATGCCGTCGAGCGTTTCAAACGCCTCGGCATAAACCATAACGCCTGGGGCTTCCATGGCGGCTTCACCTGGAACATCCCGCAAGCCAAGGAAGAACTGCATAAATTCTGGACTAGAAACAAATGAATTGGTGCATCGAATTTGCAGGGTATCAATTCACCGCTACCCCCCGCAGTTGTAGAGCAATCATTGGATTTATCAATCACTGCATCTTTTATCCGGTCTCCCTGATAAATGATTTCATCAACCTTCTCCTATGGCTTCATCGTCACAATCGAGAAGCTGATGTTGCGATCCCCGCGTAAAAACTCGATCATAGGCTATTGGAAGTTGAAATCGATAATCCACAAGTGGGGATCTGACAAAACACCAGAAGCTTCCAGCCAGGCCATGGACCAGCGAGCGGGTGTCCTCAGAAAAAGGTTGTTTTGATGATGTATCCGAAGAACCTTAGCACGACGACTTTACGGCATTACTCTACCCCCAGCAGTGAAGCGACTCTCGCCACCCCAAACTGCATTTGAAAAACGGTGGTTATTCGGCGCGTCCGAGAAATCAAATTAGGCTTCCGACAACACCATTTATGCAATCCTGGCTGTGCCAATTGCGTTCGGTCGATGTGACCGAGACGATTACTCGATGCACCTTTGAGTGCGGACGTTGGGGCTGCGGACGCATGCGGAAATTAGGCCCCCAGAGGGGCAACTTGTGGGCGAAAGCGATCCTTCGTTGCCCGCACAGGACATGCCCACCTTACGTGCGAAATGCGATTCCACGTGAAGAATTTGGACACGTCATCGATTTGACAACGTGGTCGCAAAGATTAGGCGCCTCAGTCTTCCCCGATCGCATTATGGCAGAATGCAATGAGCTTGCCGTGTGCAGATCAGGGACGTCCATGCGAAGCCATTCACGTCGAACGCGGCATCACGAAGCAGCTGGCGTAACAAAGTCATCGCGCATTCTGTATGCCGCCGAAGAGCCCAGTTCAACTAGAGAATCGAGCAGGTGGAGGACCGCCTCCCGCAGCTCTTTCTCTCGCTTCAATTCCATTGGATGGCCATAGACGAATCCGCGAAGCAACGTCTCGAGCGAGAAAACCGTATTTGACGTGACGTTCTTGCCCTGGCCGAAGGTACCCAGGTACCTCGCGATCCTAATAAATGCTCGCGGAAGAGATTCTTGACCAATGTGATAGAGGAAGCGTACATAATCATCGAGGATACGCGTTGATGGAGGAAGCGTCTCAAATAGCTCGTGCACGTTGTGCGCGTATCCTTCCAGGCTTCGCCAATGCTTTACGTTATCCTTCCAGTATCTCGTTAGAAACACTGTGTCGATTATCTCGCCACCGTGAGGATGCTCGTCGTCGAGGTGCTCTAGCCAATCAGCGTTCTGAACTTTCTTAGCAAAGAGCTTCCATATGGACCAGAAACGTTCGGTTTGCTGCAAGCAGTCTTCCGTCCCTATGACACCTTGAAGGATTTGCGAAACCTCTCTTGGGTGACGATCCATTGCATCAATCAGGGGCCTTAGAATGGTTTCAGCGTCTTCGGTCGACACTTTAAGTACGAATTCTTCGACTAGGGAGGTGAGCGCGATCTCTGAGTCTGATGATCGCTCCCGACGACGCTGCTGTCCTCGCCGTTCATCGTCGCTATCCCACCATGCCACAAGGGTGTGCGAAAGTCGTTCAAAGGAATCGATAGCGAGCTGCTCCTCTGGTGCGCGGCACAAAATACTCAGGATTCTGCAGTTTGCGTCCGCGCCATGCCACTCCCCTACATCTAGATGCTCGTAAACGCCCTCTTCATAGTCATCAAAGAAAGTCTCCAGTACTTCACGAGCCACTTCATACTCAATTTGCCCGTGTTCAGCTCTTTCCTGAAAGGGCCGCGATTTCTCCTCGCTCCACCGCTCCTGTACCAATTGTGCTTCGCGCGCTAATGCGTTGATGCACCGCAGGGCGAGTCCGCGATCAGATGACCACAGATAGTGGCCAACCCCATAGGCGGCGTAAGCTCGCACCTCATTTACGGGGTGTAGTACCGCATACGCCATTGCCACAAGTACGCGCTCACGAAGCCCGTTATCGATGCCCTTTCCAGTGAGGCCGGGGAGCACCCATACCGAAGGACGATCGCCAGCCATTTGATAACGTTGCACCCGCGCCATGTCACTCCAATTGTCCGCGCTTTCCTCTACGGCCCCGCAGACGGTATCAATGCACCAAGTCGCCTCCTCCTTACTCAGCTCATCAAAGTGATCGCGAATACATACCGCAGCAACGTATGCTGGGCCCCCTTCGCCTAGCTCACGACCTCCGTCGCTGGAATCACTGGCGCATTCTCTCGCAGCCTTTAGCCGCTCCCTCCACTCGGTCGGGTCAAACGTCTCAGAGGATTCCCGCGCGAAAACCTTCATGCCCCACATCAGTAGCCCAATTCTGGCATTCATCGCGGTGTATTCCTTTGTACTCCGCTCCACCATCTCCTCAACATCCGGATCTGCTTCGCCAAGGTCAAAGCGAATCATCTTTCTTTCAGTTTCATCGCCCCTATCATTTTCTTCTTTTAGTGTGTCCTCATCTTTGTAAGGGGTTGCGACCGTATACTGCCGAAGGTCCATCCGATGTAACGCCAAGCGCCACACGCGATCATCTTCGGACTGCTCCTCAACAGGTGGCACACTGCTGCGGTGCTGGTCAATCAGATCATGCACTCGCGAGCAATGTGGCCCCAGTTGTACGTTGGCAATCGCGGTCTCAAGATCATGTTTGCGATGAGGCAAGGCATTCGCCTGCTTACGTTCGTTGTCGTAAACAAGCTTCAGTGGATCACCCAAGAGAGGCATCATTCCCACAAGCCCAGCCGCCTGCAGCTCTGCTCCAAAACGAGCGCGGTCTAGCTGAATGCAATCCCGCGACGAAAGCAGTACAAGGATTGTCTCTGGACACAAGCGTGGGTGTGCAGTTGCAGCGGCTGCTACAACGGCAGTCAAAGCCGCTGAATCGCTGCGACTTAGGATACTGATTAGCAGCTCATCGAGTTCGTTTGGGCTGCTCTCGCCAAAAGCCAAAAGCCATTGTTCCAGAGCCATTAGTGCAGATTGCAGCACGTACGGTCCAACCGTTGTCCCCCGGTACAGATTCCACAGCCTAGAATTGCACCACTGCACTTTTGTGGAGCCATCGGAGAATCGCAATGTGATTTCGTATGGTGGCTCCACAAACTCCATTGGACTGCGCCGCGCCGAGTACCACTCGGCACTGTGATTGAGCAGATTAAGCAGAAACTGAATCGCCTTGTCCGGGTGACAGCGAAGCAGTTGAAGATATGGCCCGTGAAAGGCACTTGCTGGAAAACTGTGGTAGTCACTGCTGCTCTTTAGCCCAAAGAGAGGTTCTATCTCATGCGAGAAGCCATAGCGCCCTTCTCGCCGAAGCTCTTCTTCCGTCATCAGCAGCTCATCGCTCAGAGCTGCGATAAGTACATCCGGAAGATCACGCGCTATCGGCATGCCTTCGAGCCCCCACAGAATGAGTTCCCGGAACTCATCCCTCAAGCGGTTCCTGCCTTCGACCTCTGGATCACCTATCAACAGTGCAGATACACGCTCTGAATCACAGAGTGGGAGCTTTGCAATGACTTGTAGAATCCGCTTTCGTTGCTCATCAGTGCGGTAACCATCAAAATGCGGCAGAAGAAAGTGGGCAATTTGGCTGACTTCATTCGAACCTGCTGGATAGGGACTCTGCCAGCTAACGCCCCGCGATGCATCCTCGATCAATCCAAGAAAGATGAGCATGTCGCTCCGGTCGAGGGCTGATAGATTGGCCGCCACAAGCCGCAATGCTGACTCCCATGCAACTCCATCAGGCATATGCATCAACGATGAAACCGCACCCCCTCCTCCAAACCATGGCGGTGTTGTCACACACCCCACGCGTAGCAAATGAATTACCTGCCGCAAAAGTTGGCGGTCATCACGAAACAGCTTTGATGCATGCCGCTCAAGTAAATCTGACGCGCTCGTTGACCGCAGTAGGGACACCAACGTGTCATCGCGAAACTGAGCTGAAAGTGACGCATCAACGACAACTGACTCGAAAATGTTGTCTGCCTTTTCTGGGGCGTGCTCAACTAACTCAAATACCCACTTCCTGTATGTCCGTCGAATTGCTGGATGGGTTCCAAGAACGTCTGCAAGAGCTCTCAACGACAGCTCGTTGATTTGGTACTGCTCTTCAATCCACCGTAAGATCGTCCAGTCTTCCAATACATCGTGGGCGGGGGCGATAAGGACATCGGAAGTTGGCGAGAACGTCACAAGCGACTCGTGCAAAAGCGTATGAATCGCTTCTGCATCCAAGTCCTGGCAGGGTGCAAACTCCGAAAGTGCCCGCGCACGGCGAAGAGAAATCTCAACCAGTGTGTCTTGGCGACGCCGGGGCATGTTGTTTGCCGGTTTGTCGTCTGCACGTATCACTTCGCTCCAAAACTTGGCCCGAAACTCTTTTTCGCTATCTGGGAGCGGCCGCTCCTCGGGCCACTCCATCTGGCTTGCCTTATCCAGCACGTAGGGATTACGAAGAAGCGTGCGAAGAGTCGAACTTGAAAGTGGTCTAGCAAGTGCTGGAAGTGCAGAAGCAACCTCATCTAACTCATTGTCTGATAGCGCCGGTGCCTCCATAACCGAATGCCCAATCCCCACGAATTGAAGCATCGAAGACCGCACAAGATCTGTGGAGTAATCGCGGCACGTAAGAATCAATTGCCAGCTTCGGTCATCTCTTGCAAGTGTAAGAAGGTCAATGAATGCTTCCCGAGTTGAGGCCTCAAGCAGTCGCTCCACACTCTCAACCAGCAGCACTTTGCGATCCTGCCCTGCAAGGAGCGCACCTAGCGTTGCTCCGTTGATGTCAATCTGGGACCGGTGTAAGACCTCATCCAAATGAGCGGCGGCAAATTCCTCTGCGCGAAAACAGAATGTTAGACAGTCATCCAATGCATCTAGAGTATCCTTGGCTATTCCAGATTTTCCGCTGCCAGCCGGCCCGGCCACGATGACTACTTGATCGGTTTCCAGCTTCTGTAGAAGTGTCTGCACTAGTTGGTCACGGTGAAGATGAAAGCCAACCCCAAGTACAGTCCGAATACGTCGAAGAACAACTGTTGAGTGTTCTTCCAGGCGACGAAGTGCGGTGTGATGTGGGCTGCCAACCGGCGAATGGCGGTCGAGGAGCTCCTTAGGCAAGTCGTCTCGACCATAGCTTTTTCCATTTGCCATCCCTTGGCCAGCTTCGACAACAAGCGAGGCCCACGTTGTCGTTGCAGTCCCAATGGGATCGCTCTCGTTGGTTGTAAGCGCTAAGAGTGACTTGCACTGGGCCTCAGTTTGGGCGGTACCTGTCTGTAGGTCGAAACTTACTGGATAGATAAGCTTAAGAAAGGTCCACAGATCGTCCGTCGACACGCTTTGCCCTTCATGCTCCTTGACAATCTTTTTGATTTCATCACAGTACTTTTTGGATTTCGAGCTCAGGAATCCAGGAGCCTGCAAGCGTTGTTCAAAATCGGCTGCATCGCGCGAGTGTCGTGCGCACTCAAGAAGACCTCCTAACTGACCGAGAAACGTGTTTGTTCCACGCTGTGTGATGATCGCGAAACGATCGTTAGCTAATGAGAAGTCACTGCGGCCACGGAAATCTCGCCAGAAGTCGGTGATGGTGCCCTTGCAATCCTCGTCAACCGAGCTCACGGTGAAGGTGCGCTTCACCTGCCCAATCAGCCTTTGTTGCTTTCCTGTCCCATCCTCGCAGACCAGGAGAACATCGTCTGTGTCCCACTCCATTCGTTCCGTCTGAATGTGGACTTCTATCACAGTCGAGCCGGGAAATACTGGCGGGATGCCACGCACGAGCAACAGCGACAGAAACGCTGCATCAACGTGCTGCTCGAACAGCGTCCCTGCACCTCCAGTAGAGGCTGCGCTGGATACTCGCTTTCTCTTAGACTGGCTGGCACTCACTATGCAATGCCCTCGGAGTTGGTGACTTCGTGACTCAAGGCCAGTATACTCGAAGCCAATGAGAACCGACATGCGTCACGAACTCGTTCCCGTCTCTTCGTTAAAAGGGCACCCAGCAGAAGGGTTTCGTGGCGCGTGAGTGACGGAATTCGAAGTAGGCCCAGCGAACTCCTTTGCGCACTCCGGTCCGAAACGCCAATGTAGGGGGGGGAGAAGCGTCAATCCTCGACCAAGAGCCGGCGTCCTGAACCATCGAAAGGCCGATTGCCCTATTCGACTAGCGTCTGGATTCGCTCGGATTACCCTCAGATTGATGGCCGTCACAACGAGTCAAGGGCAACTGTCTACTCCATGCACCAGGTGGGCGTGGTCATGAGCGCGCAGGCCACTGGTACAAAATCGGCCCGTAAAAGGTTGGTATTGCGGCGTGTCTCAGCAACCTCCGCCCGACCGTTTTATGCTCCAGTGTCATTGCCGGTGAATTCAGTCTCTTGATGTTCGCGCGGACGACCGCGTGTTGGGCTTCAGCAGGTTCTCCAGGTAGTCGACGTGGTTTCGGCCGCCATTCGCGTTGTCCTTTCGCGGCCGCCAGAGCTTGCTGATGAGATCCATGTCACCATCGCCATCAAAGTCGGCCACCACCGCTTCGTGCCCGCCCAGGTTGGCGTCAAGAACGACATGCTCCACGAACTTCTGTCCTTTGCCGTCCGTGTTTTCCCAGATAAACCAGCGGGCCGGTTTGTCGCCAGCGATGCCTTCCATCTCGCACGTGAATACGTCCGCGTCGCCATCGTTGTCAAAGTCGGCCACGACGAGGGAGTGATAAGCACCACGAGCCGCCACGTCGCCCCTCGCTAGTTCGTGAAGGGTCCAGGAACCACCTCGGCCGTCAGCGTTTTCGAGCCAGGCTATGCGCCCGTCCTTGATCTCGTTCTCGGTCATCACCAGGTCATTGTCGCCATCGCGATCCACGTCCAGTACCGCGCACCGCGTCGCCAGCGGAAACGGCCGATCCGGATTGCCGAAAGGGATGTTTTTGTGGACGATCCAGCGAGTGCCTCGACCCTCTGCGTTTTCAAACCAGATGTTCGACCGCACTACGTCGAGGTCACCGTCGCCGTCCACGTCGCCCACTCCTATGCCGGCGTGGACCGACGGGCCGATATCGTGTCGCTGCCAGGGCAGACGTGGATCGGCGGAGATGCGATACCAACGGAGATTGTTCTTGTCGGACATGGTGAGAACGTCCGGTTGCCGATCGCCGTCAACATCTGCCACAATCACGTCGTGTACGTGACTCAAGTCCTTGCAGAAGACGATGCGTTCGAACAACTCGGTGCGCGGCCGGCCGGTGTTGCGGTACCAGGCTCCGCCGGCAACGAAATCCGTCCAACCGTCGCCATCGACGTCCAGTGTCGCTCCGCCGACCTCCGAAGGGGACTGCTCGCCAAGCTGGTGCCGGAACCACCGGTCCGGGGTCTCCATGCGATACCAGAGAATCTCACCCCCGCTGCGGCCCGTGAT
>JAFGTN010000041.1 GCA_016934075.1 Pirellulales bacterium | reverse complement strand
CGGCGATGCCGGCATGCTGACCACCAACGACGACGAGTTGGCCGACAAACTGCGACTCCTCCGCGGTCATGGTATGCGGCCGCGGTATTACCACAAGGAAATCGGCGTTAACAGCCGGCTGGATTCGTTTCAGGCGGCCGTTTTGAACGTGAAGTTTCCTTATATCGATCGCTGGTCGCAGATGAGGCAGACGAACGCCGCGCGTTACACCGAACTATTCAATATCGCCGGGCTCGATGGCATAATAGGTCTTCCGCCTACTGCGCCGAATCGTCGACATGTGTGGAACCAGTACGTGATTCGTGTCAAGAAAGGTCAACGTGATGCCTTGCGCGAACATTTGGCGGCGGCCAAAATCGGGTCCGAGATCTATTATCCCTTGGGATTGCACCAGCAAGAATGCTTCAATTATTTAGGCTATTCAGATGGCGATTTGCCGGAAACCGAGCGGGCGGCCTCCGAGGTCCTGGCACTGCCGATATTCCCCGAACTGACGGCCGAGGAGCAGGAAATTGTGGTTTCGCGAATTGCCGGATTTCTCAAGCCAAGCACAGACGGGCATGCAATAGGTGGGCCGAAGTTTTTGAAGCGTGCCCCGGTCTCGAAGAATAAGACGACGCCCAGCCGGAATTAGTTGCCTGGCCGAAAAGAGTGTTTCCGGTTGCAAGATTCTTGCCCTGAAAACCTACGTTTGTTTGGTTACGCTATGGTATTCTTGGGGTTTCGCGCGGTCGGACCGTCGGCTACTGCGGCAAACGAATAGCATTCCCAGGCCGATGGCCAGCATTACCAGAGCATAGGGAGCCACCCAAGATTGGCTGCCTTCACCCGATGAGGCCTCTTTCTTTGGGAGCTTCGCCGCCAAGGCATCGGCGTGCATACCGAGCCAGAATGTTGCGAATAGTGCCAAGGTTGTCAGTCTCTGCCAGATTAGATAAAGCCGTTTCATGCCATTCTCGCCTCTCATCAATGGGATAGTAATCTATTCTAATTCAAAGTTGGGCGGATTGGAAACGGTTCTAATGGGTGGTTTGATTGTGTGAAGCGGCTCTGGGCGTCTTGTCTCCATTTCCGTGCGCTGAGGATTAGTTTTGAGAAAACACATACCGTATGTCAATGCCAATAGGGGGTTCTTATGATTGTTCGGCAGCAGTTTTTAGGCGAACTTGGCAGTTTTGGCAAAAGATACCGATTCTGCGGGTCGATCTAATTGTAACGATTATCCAGGCGGCCGGTCCGCCTTCGTATCCGTTCAGCAAAAGAGACCAGTGTCATGAAGATTCGACGCCCTTTTGGCCGTAAGTCACATCGCTCTACCAAATCCGGCAACCGGACAGGTACGCGACGACGAAAACTCTCGCTGGAGAACCTCGAATCGCGAGCCATGCTCAGCGCCAACGCCTTTGGCCTCTCGCCGGCCACGGATTACAGCGTGGGGCAAGATCCGGTCTCGATCTTAAACGCCGATCTCAACCGTGACGGTTATCTCGATCTGGCGGTTGCCAACCTGACGGACAACACGGTTTCGGTGCGGCTAGGTAACAATGACGGCACATTCGGTTCGCGCACTAACTATACCGTGGGCACATCGCCTTGTAGTGTGGTACTAGGTGACGCCAACAACGATGGTCGTATGGACATCCTCACGGCCAATAGCGGCAGCGACACAATTTCTATCCTTTTGGCAACCAGCAGCGGCGGTTTTAGCAGCGCGATTACCGTCGAAGCCGACTATGCACTAGAATCCTTGGCCGTCGGTGACGTCAATAACGATGATATCAACGACATTGTATATACCAACACTTCCGACCGAACATTTTCGCTGCTTTTGGGGACAAGCAAGACAAGTGCCGAGTTTGAAGACCCGATCGTGAGCATGGTTGGTAACCATCCGGTATCGATTATACTGGCCGACTTCAACAAGGACTCGAATTTAGATGTTGCTACCGCCAACCGCGACGATGCAACTGCGTCGGTTCTATTGGGCAACGGCCAAGGCCAGTTCACCAGTCAGATCGCCTATACCGTGGGTTCGGGTCCGCAGTCGATAACGACGGGAATCCTTACCGGCGATCCGGCCGACACGACTAAATACACCGATCTGGTCGTTGCCAGTCGCTATGACAGCACGGTTACCGTACTGGTCAATAACGGAAACGGGGCGTTTACCAACACCGGACAATTCGACTCGGGCACCTGGTCGGCGGCTGTCGCCATCGGCGACATCAACGGCGACGAACTGGCCGACCTGGTTACGGCCGATGAGGGCGGGAATTCGATCTCGGTGCTTTGCGGACGAGGCGACGGTACGTTCGGGCCCAATGTACCATATAGCGTGGGAACATATCCGGACGACGTCACGCTGGGTGACTTTGACAGCGACGGGCACCTTGACATTGCCACGGCCAATCACCTTGACAACAGTATTTCGGTGTTGCTGGGTGACCGCCGTTTTGCGCCCTCGAAAGAATATAAGGTCTACGACACCACGACCGACGCCATCGGCACTTATCCGGCCCAGGCCGTCTTAGGCGATTTGAACAATGATGGTTACATAGACGTCCTCTCGGTCAACAAGCAGACCGACAACCTCTCGGTGTTGCTGAACGACAAGACGGGCGCTTTCGATGCGCCGCTGGCGCCGCTGCTCGCGGTCGACGACAGTCCCCGCTCGGCGGCGCTGGGCGACTTGGACGGTGATGGCAACCTCGACGTGGTTGTCTCTTGTGGTACGGCCACCGGGCCGGGCTCGGTATCGATCCTCAAGGGCAACGGTAACGGAGTCTTCGATCCTCGTGTCTCGATGTCCGGTTTCGGGCCGCTGCCGATCTACGTTACTCTGGCCGATCTCGATAACGACGGAAACCTCGACCTCGTCACCGTCAACCAGAAGCCCGACACGATATCGCCGAACACCGGTTCGCTAAGCGTGGCCTTCGGTAATGGGGACACTACTTTTACCGCCCCGATAAAACTGTATGTGGGTTCCACGCCAAGGTCCGTGGCCGTGGGCGACCTAGATAACGACGGCGTGCTCGACCTGGTTGCCACCAGCCAGACCAGCCAGAATGTGGCCGTGCTTATCAATAACGGCAACCGTACATTCCAAGCAGCCGACTTCGTGGCAGTGAAAGCGTCGCCCTACTTCGCCAAGATCGGCGATGTGGACAACGACGGCGCGGCGGACATCGTAACTTCAAATTACACCGGTTACTCCATCAGCATGTTGCCGGGCAACAACGACGGCACATTTGATGATGCGATCGTTTCTGAAACACGATACAGACCTTACGACCTGGTGTTGCAAGACCTCAACGGCAGCGGAGATCTCGACGTGGCGATGGCACTGCCAAACGAGGATGGTTACGCCGTGCTCGATGGAGACGGTACTGGAAAATTTGCGGCCGAACACAATTACACAAACGGAGAAGATCCCGTCTCGATTGCCGCGGCCGACCTCGACGGTAACGGTCAACTCGACCTGGTCGTTGCCAATCGTCAAGCCCATTCAATTTCAGCCTGCCTGGGTAACGGCTATCTCGATACGGTTGCGCAGAGCACATATAACAATCTCATGATCTCCTCGAACCTCGACCATTGGTATTCGATCAATACGGGAGTCGACGGCGTGGTATCCATCGAGGTCATTTACCAGGGCGCAGCAGGCGACGTGACTATTACGCTTTACAACGAGACGGGTACGGGAACGGCGCTGGCTACCTCCACCGCGACGGCTTTGCCGGGAGGATACATTTCACAGCGTATAGACTATCCCTCAACTGCCGGCAAAACATATACCTTTAAAATCAGCGGTAGCGCCACCAATGCAACTTTGCACGCCACTAGCAGCACCGGAGCTGCCGTTTACGGCACATCTGGCAATGACGTCTTCGAACTCACTCCCGGCGCGCCCGACAACACGGTCACCGTCACTACGGGCGCTGTGACTAGCACCTATACGTTCGATGCCACCACTATCAAATCCATTTTCTTCGATGGGCTGGAAGGAACCGATAGAGTGGTTTATACGGGAACGGCTGCCGACGATACGGCCGTGGTCTATCCTTCCACGGGCACTATGAGCCGAACCGACCTGGCTCTGGAATGGCAGAACTTCGAAGAAGCCCGGCTCGACGGCGGCGGCGGAACCGACGTTGTCAGCTTCTACGACTCAGAGGGCGACGACACCTTCGGCGCCGCCGATGGCTTGTCGCTTATGCAGGGCACGGGCTTTGACAATCAGGCCGCCAACTTCTTCTACGCGCATGGCTATTCGGAGAACGGCGGCGAGGACACGGCCAATCTTTACGGCTCGGCCAACGACAACACGCTCGTCACCACGCCCAAGTATGCCAAAATCACCAGTTCGTCATACTACGCCAACGCCCACAATTTCCGATATGCAAAGGCATATGCCGGCCCCGGCGGCAACGACGTGGCCATGATGAACGACTCCAGCGGTAACGATACTTTCGTGGCCACGCCCACCTACGCCAAGATGTACAGCAACAGCTACTACACCCGCGCAACCGACTTCCGTTACGTGAAGGCCTACGCAAACTCGGGCGGCACCGATACGGCGCAACTTTCCGATGATGCCACAGATGACACCTTTATCTGCACGCCGTCTTACGGCAAGCTAACCGGTGCGAATTTCTATATCGTGGCCCATAACTTTGACTCGCTGGTGGCCTACGCAAACGGAGGTGGCAATGACACGGCCAAATTGGTAGGCTCCACCGGTGATGATACATTCAGTTCGAACACGGTCTATTCGATCATGTCGGGAACAGGCTACAGCATGCGGGCACAGTATTTCGATGAGGTGCTTGGACAAGCCGTGGCTGGCGGGAACGATCGGGCATATCTGGCCGACACGGCTGGAAACTATACACTTACGGCCGCCGGTAAATCGGCTAAAATAGCTGAAAATGCAGCCACATGGTCGACCGAAGCATGGGGCTTCGCCTGGGTCCAGGCCACGGCCTCTTCCGGCGGTGGAACGCATACCAAGGTTATCGGTGCCACCGACTATGTTCTCGAACTGATGGGACCCTGGGTGTAAATCGAGTGTGATCAATGTAGGCCGGGTCGTGACCCGGCATTTGCGATGGCTTTCTAACGGACCGTTGCCGGGTCACGACCCGGCCTACTGGACGTGTGACCATGCCCCGATTTGTCGTTTTGCGACACGATACTCCAGCCGGTTTGCATTGGGACTTCATGCTCGAATTCGCCGGCGCTTTGCGCACCTGGGCTTTGCAAGAAGAACCGACTGTCACACAAACGATTCCCGCCCATACGCTACCCGACCATCGTCTGGCCTACCTCGACTACGAAGGGCCTGTTTCCGGCGACCGTGGAAGCGTTTCGCAATTCGATACCGGCACCTTCGAAACGGTCGAGTGTAAAGACGAGTTGGTAATAGTGCAACTTGCGGGTACAAAGCTCACCGGTCGAGCAGTTGTCGAGCGAGTATCTGGATCTTGTGGCGATGGTTGGCAATTTTGCTTCGTGTCGGATTGATAGTTACGGCCAGGCAAATACGCTAGTTGCAAGAATGCCGTGCCATACTGTATAATGACGCCTAGCAGTCTGTTGAAAAAGGGTGCCAAAGGGTGCCACTGCCGGCTTGTCCAGCAGTGTTTTTCCGGGAGTTTATTGCTTTCACTGCTGGACAAGCCAGCAGTGGCACCCATAATTCGCGAAACCGACTTTTTCAACAGGCTGCTAGACCGCTAATTCACCGTCGCGGTTACATTGAATCGACCCCCGCCTACCAGCAGTGCGTCACCCCACCCCACACGCGTTCAGGAGGCTCTATGATGAGCATCTCCAACTTCTCACTTTTTACTGCCCGCCGTGTTGTGCTTGTCGTACTGCTGCTTTCTTTTTTTACATTGAACGAGTCAGAAGCAGCCTCCAAGGTACCACCGCAAAAAAAACTTTCTGCTGAAGATCAAAAAACCAGCCGCGTATTCGGTCCGCTTTTGAAACGTTTTTTGGAAGGGCCCATGGCCGGTTTGGAAGAGATCGTATTTGCCGTCCGCGTGCCGGGCCGCGATCACTGGTACGTCACCTTCGGTAACTATTCCGATCATTCGACTCCGCCGAAAAGCAGGGCATTCAAGAAGGAAGACGGGGTTTACTGGGGCTACGGCGAGGGCGCGAGTCTGTGTCGCATGAATCTTCGCACCGGTGAGGTAAAAATTATTCTCGAGGACGCCAAGGGCGGCATCCGTGATCCGCAGATGCACTACGATGGGCAAAAAATTCTCTTTTCATATCGCAAGGGCGGCCAACACCCTTTCCACCTCTACGAAATCAACATCGATGGTTCCGGCCTGCGGCAATTGACGGATGGTCCCGATGACGATATCGAGCCCACCTATTGCCCCGACGGCAGTATCATTTTTTGTTCGTCGCGTTGCCGCCGTTTCGTCAATTGCTGGTATACCCGCGTGGCATCTTTGTATCGTTGCGACGGCGACGGCAAAAATATTCGCATGATATCCAGCAACAACGACCACGACAACACACCATGGATGTTGCCCGACGGTCGCGTGCTCTACATGCGTTGGGAATACGTCGACCGCAGTCAGGTCCACTATCACCACCTGTGGACCATGAATCCGGACGGTACGGGCCAGATGGTTTATTACGGCAATCTGCACGGCGGTGTGGCCATGCTCGATGCCAAGCCCATACCCGGCACGCAAAAAGTCGTCTTGGCATACTCGCCCGGCCACGGCCGGCCCGAACACTTGGGCCCCGTGTCCATCATCGATCCCAGCAAAGGTCCGGACGAAAAATCATCGGTCCGCCAGATCAGCAAGGGGCCCACTTGGCAGGGCCTCTGGAAAGATCCCTACGCATTGAGCGAAGATTGCTTCCTGTTGGCCCATCCTCGCGGCATCTACGTGATGGACGGCCAAGGTAACAAGGAACAGATATACGAGTTGCCCAAATCGGAAAAACACCTGCAATGCCACGAACCGCGTCCGTTGCGATCCCGTCCGCGCGAGCGCATAATTCCCCCGCGGACCTATCTCACGGAAAACACCGGACGACTGGTGCTGGAAAACATTTATCATGGCCGCAAGATGTCCAGCGTGAAAAAAGGCACAATCAAAAAACTGCTGGTTATGCAGCAGTTGCCCAAGCCCGTCAACTTTTCGGGCGGCATGGAGCCCTTGACCATCGGTGGTTCGTTTACATTGGCCGAGATTTTGGGTACCGTGCCGGTCGAGCCCGACGGATCGGCGCATATGAAGTTGCCCGCTTTAAGATCGCTTTTTTTCGTGGCACTCGATGAAAAAGACCAGCCGGTGAAACGCATGCATAGCTTCCTCATCCTGCAACCCGGTGAAACCACTAGTTGCGTAGGCTGCCATGAACAACGCGTGCAAGCCCCGCCCGCCCAGGCTTCGGACCTGCTTGCCATGCGACGTCCGCCCAGCCGGATCAAGAAGATCGAAGGCACACCCGGTGTGTTCGATTTCACCCGCGACATTCAGCCCATCCTCGACAAACATTGCGTCGAATGTCACAACCCCGACCGCCGCGAAGGTCGGGTGGATCTCTGCGGCGACAAGACGGTCTCGTATACTATCAGCTACAGAACCATTCGCCTGCACAATCTCGTCAACGACGCCCGTAACGAGGCTACCAGTAACTATGAACCATATTCATACGGCAGTGTGGTCAGCCGGTTGATGAAACTGATCGACGGTAGCCATCATGGCGCAAAGTTGTCGGAGCACGAACGAATGATGGTGCGACTTTGGATCGAATCCAGCGCCACATACCCGGGCACATACGCATCGCTGGGTTGCGGCTCTTATGACGTTCACCTGCCGTACGGCGAGATGAAAAAACACTGCGGAAAATGTCACGGCAAGGAATATAAGGATCGAAAAGGCGAGAAGCATTGGAATCTCTACTACTACGGCGGCACCGCCTTCCATCCACAATCGACCTGCAACCTTACCCGCCCGGAGAAATCGACCGTGCTGCGGGCGCCGCTGGCCAAAGAAGCCGGTGGATTGGAAATCTGCAAGGGCCCCGACAGCAAAGGATCTGTTTTCAAAGATAAAAATGATCCGCTTTATAAGAGCATATTAGCTTGCATTGAAGATGCCCGGAACCGCCTGAACGAGGGCAAACGCTTCGACATGCCCGGCTTCAGGCCAAACCAGCATTATATCCGCGAGATGCAACGATTCGGGTTTATTCCCAAGGACCTCAAGCCCGAGGATCCCATCGACGTCTACAAGGTAGACCGGAAGTATTGGGATTCGTTCTATTACCGGCCTAAGGTTTATGCGGCCAGTAAATAACAGCCGCCCAAAAATTGTAGGATTCTGCATTCAGATTACGCGTTTTTGTCCCAGCCATGTGCGGTGGAGTATCTCCCAATCAGACACTTCGGAAGATAAACACGACAACTCACGGTAGGCAATTCAGACTCGCCGCAATAGTCTGCCCGGAGTTATGGCCTTTCAGCGACAGAGCGGGTGAGCGTCGGCCCGACCTGCCATTCGGTCGACAGCCTGCTGATGTGCGTGTGACTGACGGATCGTCAATTGCGTTGGACCAACCTCGCAAATCACCGTACCGGTGCATGCTACGTTGCGACTGCGACCACTTCTGGTCAAGTCCTGGAGTCTAGTGGAACGTGATGGTACTGGCGGTTGAATCACGCCCGGGCGCAATGATTCCAAGTCATCATGGCATTGATGGGTGATTTGTGTGCACAATACGCTTGCTCCCGACCTTCGCAATGCTGCAACCGTCAGCGTATTCGGATGCCGGTGCTGATTGCTCGTGCCTACTGAAATTACCGCATGCTTGCAGTGAACGGCCTTTGTGTAGAGCCAGTCCAATTCACTTGCTGTACGGATTTCGTGTTGCTGTGGCGACTCGTTCTTTTGCCGAGTGGTTACGACATTGCCACCGTGATGTGGTACGGTCAACACATCGCACGAAACTGGCGAACCCAATCGGCGTTGGATCAACTGCCAATTGCCAAGCGTGGAATCGCCCGAAAAAACGATCTTGCGATTTCCGCACAGAAGTGCGAGCACACCACTCGTTGCGTTAGGACTTGCGGCGTCTTGGGCTTCGAGGTTGTCGAGGAATGTGGGGAATAGCAACTCCAGAGAAAGGTCGGTGGTCGGGTCTTCATACAGGATCCGTGGTCCTTCCTGCCGCTCCAGCCGTATGGGCGGATTGACCATCAGCCCACGATTCAAGGCATCTTGAACGACCGCATAAAGACCGATTTGTTCGACCGGTCGGTCCTGCAAAAAATACAAATGGTCGATGGCCCGAGGATAAGCGGCAACGATACCGGCAGATCCGCCATGGTGATCGTGGTCGTTATGCGAAACGACCAGGGCTATGATACGATCGACATAGCGTTTTAGGAGCTTAAGCGGAACGTGGGCTTGCGAACTACAGTCTATGACAATTCCCCGGCCACCGCCCAATAGGATAACGTTACTTGAGCCTTGTCCTACATCAAGGAAGTAGCATTCGCCGACTGTGTTTTGACTCGTCAAGGCTTCGTCCAATCGTGCGAAGATTCAGGTAAATCGGCCGTGGTGGGCAGACCATCCCAAAACCGCTGAGCCTGCCCCTCGAACATTGGCCGGACGGAACTGATTTTTTGGATGTATCGTACACGGCGGAGTTTGTCGGTAAGCGGGTCCCGCTCCACGTCGGCCTCGAAGTATTGGCCCGACTTGTAACTGGCGAATTCCGGCGGCATCACGTCGAAGCGAACCATTTCGCTGCGACCGTCAACCCAGGTTATTCCTTGCGGTAAGGGGCGTGCCTTGGTAACCTTGCCGATCTGCCGAACAACTACAGGCGTTTCGTTGCGGTAACCGACGATGTCGATCATATTCTCAAGCACCCGCCACTGCCGTTGTTCTTTTTCGTCCATTTCAAAGGGACGTTTACCATTCAAGTCCTGAAACTTAACATGTACGAAATCTCGCCAATCTTGATAGGCTTCATCAGCCCGGTTTCCATGGCCGACAAACGTCGGGCTGAAACCGTCCACCAAAAACTCCCAGCTACCGTCATGTAGACGCATGAAGTAGCCCCGTACGGGACTGCGCAAACGGTACTTGGCTTCACCTACTGAGATATTTCTTACCGACAATGTACCACCGGGCATACCCGCAGATAGTCTCTGCCAAGTTCCAACCTCGTCCCTGTAAATTACCGGATCAGCCGCGGGATAGAAATCGACGTAGGCGGTGGGCATTAGTATCATGTGGATACAATTTCCTCGGGTTCGAACAAGGCTAAGCCTTGCGGTGTGAAACTGGCGAAAAAGCACTTTTTGAGGTGTTCATGAGCCGCACCGAGCCGGATTTTCAGAACCTCCGGTTCGAGAGTATCAAGCTCCTCACAGATAGAATACCATTGTAAACGAAACGATGCCACGGCATCCCGACTGGAAGCTTCTGTCGAAAATACCAACTGGGTTGAGTCCTTCCCGCCCGCACGGGGGAATCCGTACCGTACAGCGAATCCAGCCAGCGGACCAAACGGATCATCCGGAAGTGTTAAGCCCAGGTGAAAATAGTCTTCTGTGAGTATCCCGCTGCCGGGTGTTATGGGAATCTCGACCACGTCAACATATCTAAGGCTTGCCTGACGGACGGAGATCGGCTGAAAGTGCTCGACGTACAAAGTAAGTTTATCCAGAGATTCCTCCAGAAGAGCCGAAAACCCCGGATAATCATTTCCGCGACGGACCAATCGGTAGGTCATAGCGTCGTTACCTAAGTGGAGCCATCGAGTCTCATCTTCGTCGTGGGCTCGAACGTGATCCAGGCTTGTACTGCCTGAAAGCTCTTTGGGAATTCCCTCCTTAGTTCTTTTTTCTATACGAATCTCCTCTGCCTGGTACACTTCGCAAATGGGAAATGTTTCCTGGAATCGATTGAGAAACGACATAGCTACAGACTGACACCATGGTTGTTTCTCGGGGTTCGGTTCGAACTGGAAATCCAGCCCGACTTCTTGCACGGGTGGGTTTTTGAGCCGCAAAGTCATCCCCATTTAGCTATCCATAGGGTGTTTTGATGCAAAGTTGTTTCTCTCAAAACATTGTCTTAAGTCAGTACACCGTTAGATTTTAGCACCTAAATCTGTCACTTCAAGCAGTCGAGAGAGAATTCCTCTGTGTTTTCCCTGTCTGTTGCCACTTGTTACAGGTCAACCAGTGTATTAACGTCTAACCGGTTTACTTTCTTTTGAGTATACACGGGTTGTAGGTTGTAGATGGAACGTTGTTTACGAGCACTCTTTCTCCTGTACCCCTCTGGAAAAAACTTCTTGAATCGTCCTATCACCAGAAATTAACAACGCAGCTAAGTTACTTTCCCACTGGCCGGTTCATTGCCCAGAAAATGCCGTTGGTTAGCATGGTGTTGAATTGCGGCTGGTTGAAATCGTCAGGATGACCGAGCGAGGTGTAGAATATGCGGCTGCCCTGGTAGTCGCGGACCCATGTTACGGGTTCGGTTTTGCCTTCGGTGGCGGCCGTCATCAGCACGGTTGCCTTATTGTCGATCATGGGGTCCACCAGGTATACGCAGCCCTT
>JAFGTN010000040.1 GCA_016934075.1 Pirellulales bacterium | reverse complement strand
GCATGTCGTCGCGAATGATTTCGAAGGTGTCGACCCAGCGCGAATAGGTCCATTCCTGCCATCGCCGGCCCCAGACGCTGCCGTCACTCTTGGTGAACAACCAGCGTCCCTGTTCGTCCTGCGCCTCGACGAGTGCGTCCCCGGCCTTAACGATCACACCGAGCAGCTTGGGATCGCGATAGTATGGGTTATTCTCGGTCTTGGTGGAGTAGGCGATGGCGAGCGGATACATGTGGCGCTGCCCGCGCTGGTCCCAGGCTCGTCCGCTCATAAAGTGTCCCGTCTTCGAGTCATAGCCTTTCATAACCTCGGGCACGCGTTCCACGAGTTCGCCCAGCATACGTTTCTTGAAAAGCAGTGACTCTGCCAAGGCCGTCTTGGTGAGAAGTAAGACCGCCAGGAATAAGAGTATTTTGGTTGGGTGGGAAGGTGTGGATCTGGAGATACGTGAATTAAGGGAATGCATTATAGTGGTTTCAAGTTTGTAGTGTGGTGATTCGGTAAGCTGTTGTTATGCCCGACAACCACCATCGCACTAGGAGCATTGCGACGACGTATGCACATCATACCATATTGAAGCGAGAAATCATCTATCTGATGCGTTTTTGCATGAATTAGCCGGACGAGATTGCCCGGCAGGTGGGATATTGAAATAAAGGAGATCATTGGTTTTCAGGTCCCGTCCGGCAGACGGGACCACTTTACGCGAGGAAAACGATCTCTTCAATGAGACGTCAGCCGCCGCTGGATCGGTTCGTAAGGGTCGGCCGGCATTTTTTTGGGATCGACGTATCTGATCAGATCGCGCAGCGCGATTACCGTGCATTTTTTGTCGCGGAGATGGTTTAGCACACGCTTGAAGTCTTCCAGGCTTGTATTCACGTGCGGGGCGCCGGCCGTGTCGGGCACGCCGTGGAAGGTGAGCACGGCGATCTTGCCGTTTTTGGCGGAGTCGATGGCTTTGCAGATTTCATCCGGGCCGCAAGCGGGGCCGGCGGCGGCTGTTGTCGGTATCAGCAGTGGGTGGTCTTCCTGGGGATCGTAAAGCGGTCCGCGGGCACCGTCGCGGGCGTAGGGTCCTTCGGGAAACGTTCCCCGACGAGCGAAGAGGTAACCCTTCTCCTTGAGCACGCCGACTGCGACGGGGCCGTGCAGGTAGCCGGGGTAGCAGAAGGTCTTGGGGGCGGGCAGGCCATGTTCTCGGAAACTCTTTTCGATTTGCTCCACGTCGGCTTTGAACTCGGCGGCCGATTGGCGGCTGGCGTCGCGGTGGCGTGAAGTGTGGTTGCCGACTTCGAATCCCATCTCGTTCAGCTTGCGCACGTCCGCCCAATTCATGTAGTGTTGCATACCGCGTTTGTAGTTTTCGGTGATATAGAATGAAGCGCCAAATCCGTACTGTTTCAACAGCGGGGCAACGTTTGTAATGTCGGTCTTCGTGCCGTCGTCGAACGTGAGCACGACCAGCCCGTCGGGGATAGGCAACAAGGTTTTATTGCTGACATCTTGAACAACGCCGGGTGGCACTGGCTGCTTGTCAGCCAGTGTTTTCAGGGATTTCAAGACAGCACTGGCTGACAAGCAGCCAGTGCCACCCTCTCTCGATGAATTCGGAACAGTCGCAACCGGCGTCAAGCAGATTTCGCGAAGGTGGCCCAGGGCACCGCGATTGGTTTGATCCGGACGGAAGAGAACCCGCTGACGACCGGTCGGCAACTCGATCGTGCCGTACGCGCGGCCGGCCCACTTGTTTTCACCACCGCTGGATGCTATTTTGCCTTCGAATCGTTTTTCGCCGACTTCGATAACAAAGGGATTACCAACCCACTTTTCGGGCACCGACCATTTCAGGCTGATCGCGTAGGTGGCCGCCCGCGGCGTTTCGATCATCCAGACCACGCGGGGCCAAAGCCCGAAGCCGAACGGCCCGTATGCTTTCTTCTCGGGCGAATACTCCAATCCCGTTCCGCTGGGCTGGCATGCTTCGGCAGTCAGGTGCAGTACACCGTCCGCCGCGGGTTTCAGTACGCTGCCTTGCACTCTGTTGGCTTCGTCGGAAAGGGCCCTGGCGTGTCCGCCGGTGGCGATGTGTTTGGGTGCGGGCCGCCGATGCAAGGATGCCGGCACGAGACGCACCTCATAGATATCACCCAGCTCGGTCTTAATCGCGCCATCGCCTCTGATCACGATCCGTTGATGCCCGCCGTCGAGCATAAGCGTTCCAAAGCGTTGTTCCCGTGGCGTCTTCCAACCGCCGGTGCCGGGCAAGGAAGCTGTAATCCCTGGCGAGTCGCCCTTGACTTCGACCGCAAACGGGTTACCGGCATATTCATTTATCTGAGCCCAACGCAGCCAAACTTCGTAGCGGCCCGGTTTGATCACATCGACCGACCAGGTAACGTGATCGTCGGCTTTGTCGGCGCGCCATATCATGTAATCACTTCGCATGGTGACGCCGTTGGCGTAGACTTCGGCCTGGCTGGGCAAGAGCTTGAAGGTGCCGTCGGCCAGTGGCGAAACCAGTTCGGGATGGTTGCCGGGCAGTTGGCGATAGGCGGGTAGCGTACGCTGGTCGAGAAAGGCGAAGAGGTCGGCCATTTGTTGCAAGCTGAGCTTGCCTTCGAGTCCCTCGGGCATGTGCGAGATATTGCCGCGGATCAGCTCTTCCAGATCCTTGCGGAGAATGATGTGCGACTTTCCGGCCACGTCGACAAGCGTGATACTGTTGCTGGTCTCTTCGGTGATCATGCCCTGAACAGTCAGCCCGTCGGCCGTCACGGCCGTATATTGCACGTAGCGCTGCTTGACGGTGCGGTTGGGATCGATCACGGCCACCCACATGATCTCGGGCGAACGGTCGGTGAGAGTTTCGATATCAGGGCCTATCTCGGTTCCGACATCACCCATGCGATGGCAATCGGCACAGGTGGCGTCTTCGAACACGTTGCGGCCACGTCCCATGTCTCCCTGCATGGTCAGAGCCGGTTTAAATTTTTCCAATGCTGCCTGGCGCTCGGCGGTGGTTTCATTTGTCAGCGTTGCATTGGTTTCCGCGACCGAGGGCGTGTTGCGAGCGGCCTCCAGTTCGGCGGTCAGGTTGGGGTATTCTTCGATGTCGGTCTTCAACTGCGCCAGAACACCGGCAAGATTTTTTTGTGCAGGCGTTTTTTCAGATTCGTTTTTCAAAACCGCTGACATTGCAACGATATGATCGACTGCCGAACTGAGTACGGCGGAGAGCAGATAGGGCCGTTCGGCGTGACGCAGGGCCAGGCGGCCCAGCGTTTGCCCGGCACGCGGGTCTTTCCACTGTCCCAGGCTGTAGGCCAATTGCATCTGTATTTGTTGATCGGGATCGTCGATGAGACGCAGCATTTTTTCACCCAAGGACGGATTGGCGTTCAGCAGAGATTCGCTCAAGCGTATCGCATGACGACGTATGCCGGGGTGCCTATCGGCCAACGCTTTGTCGACCACCTCGGCGCGCAAGGAGCCAAGCCCGTCGAGCGTGCAAAGCGCATGCAGGCGAGCCAAGGGCCGATGGTTGCCGAGGGCCATTTGCTCCAGCGGCTTAACGGCATTTTTGTCGCCGCACCAAACGATCATTTGTTGGGCCATGTCGCGTTGCCAGCCGCTGGGGCTGTCCAGAGCCGCCACCAGCCCGGCCGTGTCCAGCCGGTCGAGTCTGGGAATGGGGCGTGGTTGTTTGCCGGTCGGATATACCCGCACGATGCGGCCCATATTATCGCCCACGCGCAGATCCAGAAGATGTTCGACCTCATCGTCGATCCATTCGGGGTGCTCGATCGACATGCGGTACATGCCCGTTATATAAAGGGCGCCGTCGGGACCGGTGCGTATGCCGCAGTTGCGGAACCACGGGTCGATGGAAGCAAAGAACTCCGAGCCGCGTTCGTCCTTGGCACGTTCGCCACGGAAGGTGGCCCCGTCGGGCGAAACGATCATGCGATGCGTTACGTTGAACACCGAGTCGCTGGTGAAGAGGTTACCGATGAACTCGGGCCCAAAAAGATCGTCGCGATAAACTGCCAGCCCGCCCACCGAAGTGTATCGCCCGCGAAACGTGCCGGGTTCCGGAATCTTATATCCCGGCAAACGGTACGAAATCACGCGTCCCAGGGGGATGGGCTGATCGTTCGGGCAAAGTGTGATGCGTCCCGGCGGAGCGGCGATGTAGGGATTGCGACGCAGATAATGGTCGACCAGCGCGTAGTGCCAACCGGGGTTGCGGTTATTGCAGCCGAACCAATTGCCCCAATCGTCGCGGCAACGGCCGAACTGGGCCTGGCCGGTGACTACGTCCAGATCGCCATCGTCCGGTCGAATGCGAATATCGCGGCCGCGGATTTCAAAGGTCTTATCGGTTTTAACCGATCGCACTGATCCGCCTGCGCCGCCGCCGCCATCGCCGTTGGCCAGATATACCCAGTTGTCCAGGCCCCAGCTCGGATAGTTTACGCGATGTTGCTGATTACCCTCGCCGAATCCCTTGTACAACGTGCGTCGCAAGTCGGCCTTGCCGTCACCGTCGGTGTCTTCCGCATAGAAGACTTCCGGCGCGCAAGTAACCAGGACGCCCTTGCGCCAGGGCATCACGCCCGTCGGATAGGCCAGACTGTCGAGGAATACGGTCGATTTATCGTAACGTCCGTCTCCATCTGTGTCCTGCAGATACCGAATTCGCCCGCCGGGTTTTCCCTTGCCATCAATCCCCAAGGGATAGTCGGCCATTTCAACAACCCACATTCGACCGTCCGGGCCCCAAGCCAGATCGATAGGATCCATGGTCATGGGTTCGGCGGCCACCAGTTCGGCCTTGAATCCCTTGCGCACGCCAATATCTCGCACGGTTTGTTCTGGTGTCCGTAACGGTTCGACGCCCAACAGTCGCCGCGTTCCGGATTTATATTCTTCGCTGCAAGCCGTCGATTTTAACAACGCTGTAATCGAGAGCAAGGCCATCAAGCAAATGCTGATAGTAGGATTTTGCATCATTGGAACTCGAATGATTTTTTCGGTCTTGGGGCTTAACACGTAATTTGCATGAATCTCAAGTTTTGCTTGCGGAAATCTGGTGGTGTCGCACTTATCGTTCCTAACTCAGTAGTCCGCTTGCACCGACTCGCCGCCTTGGCTTGTACTCAGAGCGCGCCAAAGTGCGAGGTTGATATCGTTTGTAATAAAATGTACTGAACTATCACACATTGCGGTTTGCACTCCGCCGGGGTGCCTGCCGCGAGCAGCGACGGCCATGGGCCGCGCGGTTGTAAAGCCGATGCACGGTGGATTGGTGCCGTCTGCGGTCCTGTCACAAAGGCTCTCGGCCTGAAGGACGTCGGGCTGGGATGTGTTGGGCGGGAAGTATGTTGAGAAACCGGCTACGCGTCCCCACCATGTCAAACCTCGAAAGTCGTCTCCAACGGTCTGGATACTTTCGGCCAGCATGAGAGTATTGCTCGTGCCGTCGGTTATGTCGCGGAAACTGAAGTACTGCGTTTTCCAGCCGGGCGGGGTCGATTTTTCCCAGCCGCCGCTCATCATGAACGGTACGCCGGATAAAACGGTTCCTCCCGAGGCCGGATCACCGTAGGTTTGCTCCGGTCCGCTCGATGCGTTCGTGTAACCGGTGTTGCCATAGTTGACCATGTAGTTATGCTTGGTAATCTGCGCGGTTCCCCACCATCCTGGCGGGCACAAAAATGTCGGTTTATCGCTGGGGCAAGTGAAAACGGCAAAATGCCGCGTCGTGATCGGCAAGTTTTTGTCTCCCCAAAAAGACGACTCGTCTTTGCTGGGACCGGTCATCACGAACATGCTGTCGAAGCAATATTGTTCGCCCATGGCCGCCTGCTCGACATAGGGCAGTATGATAGCTTGCCACGATCCCCAGACGGAACTGTAGGAGCCGGGCGGTAGCTTGTTGTAAGTGCCGTGGTAATTGTGGATTGCCAGGGAGATTTGTTTGAGGTTGTTGGCGCATTGGGCCCGTCGGGCCGCTTCGCGGGCAGCTTGTACGGCCGGCAACAATAGCGCAATGAGGATACCGATGATTGCTATGACCACCAGTAGTTCCACCAGTGTGAAAGCGGAATAATGTTTTCGCTCAGTCCGATTTAGTCCGGATCTGGAAGTCGAAGTGGTTTGCTTGGCCATCGATAACCTCAACGATTATATCACTTTGTGTATTATAACGCGCCGGAACACGCTCGATGTTCGGGCGAGGTCCCGGAGTGGGACCGAAATCACCTTTCGGCTTGGAATTGTCCGCAACCGGGGAAGATATCCGCACCAGGTACTTTCCCGGCGGTAATCCTTGAGCGGTGGGTATCTTATATTTTCCGTCGCGTATTTTGGCTCCGCACAAAACGTCGACTTCACGCCCGTGCGGCGTGAACTCGATCATGCCGCTTTCGAGTGGTCGACCGTCCATCGCCACGGCCCCCGAAACCGCTTGGCGGTTCAATGGGTTTCCCGGCCCGCAACCGCTAACCGTTGTCGCGAGGGCCGCAAGCGCGATGGGCAGTAATGTCACTCGCAAGAGTTTCATCTATTGTTCATCCGAAATATGAATTCACATTTCCAATAATTACTGTGTTTGAAAACAGGCAACTCTGTTATGTATTATTATTGTTGTGAAAAATAAGGAGATGGGAGCATTTCAACATTTTTTATCACGAAATTACGAAAGGACGAAACCACGAAAATATTTTCTGAAATATGACAGTTGCACAACTTGAAAATTAGTGTTTATCAGCGGAGATTAGTGTTCCAGCCTTCTGTGACTGAACATTAACTTGTTTATTTTTCGTATTTTCTTTCTTTCGATATTTCGTGATTAATATTGATGAAACGTTTCTATTTCAGTAAAACTGCTTGAAGTAAGCCGGATTCATTGGCATTCAATGCTGATGTGTGGATTCGAGTCTCTTTTTCCCGTCGCGCGCGGCATCGGAGGTTCCGAAAACCGTGTCTATCTTGTCGCGATATTCTTTGTTGATAACGTAGAGACCCCGATCGCGAACCCGTTTTTCGCTTAGCGTTTCATAGTTATACTTCTCGAAGTCGGCCAGGCTGTAGTTCTGCAGTCCGGTGACTTCGCGAGGGTCGAAATACTTGGCCTCGCACTTCCACTGTCGATATTCCCACTTCCAACGCGGCGATACGTCGTACATGACCGTGTCGCCCTGGTTGCGGGTGAGTCGTGGATCGGTCCACAGTTCCCACGTCGAGGCTAGCTTTCCGTCGGGTTTGCGAAAGTACATGCCGCAACGCGGATCGATGTATGCCCAACCGCCATCGACGTGTACCTCAGCCGTGATGTGCCCGCCGATGTCATGCATGACGATGCGGCCCGGAATGCCGGCCACTTCGCACAAGGCCACGTACAAACGGCCCAAGCATTCGCAGAGTTGCTCGCCTTTTTCGATCATCCGCTCTTCGGTGCCGCCGTAGACGTAATCTGCAAAACCCTTTTTATGCCAGGATTTCTTTTTGTAGAGGTCGCGGCAGAACCGCATCAACACCAGGGCCTTGTCGGTCTGGGTCTTGCATTCGGCGGTTAGCCGATCCACGACTCGTTCCAGCTTGGGACGCAAACCGCGACGGTAGCGAACCTCAAGCGATGTGAACTTATCGTAAAGATAATCAACCGTCTGCGGGCAGAGGATGACCTGCTGGCGGCGGAGTTGATATTCGACGTTGTCGGCGTAGTTGATCTCAAGTTGCTTGTAGTTGAGCAGGTAGGCCGCCTTGCGGTCGGTGCCCACAATGTGTTCCGCGGCTCGTTCGCCAGTATATTGCTTGATGGACTCGGGAGTGGTTGCTTTTTCACCGCTGAAACCTGCCGTGATTCTTTCGAGCCGGTTCGTCGGTTCGTCGTAGTTGATCAATAGATCGATCCAGGATATCCAGAGCTTCGGTTCGACACTCCCCGACGCGACGGCGTCCGGCGTGGCCGTGTAGACGAACTTGATTTTATTCTCGCCGTTTAGCAGCCATTCGGGCTTTATGTGCACGCGATGCTCGCCGCGCCGCCACCAGTCGGGCTCAAAGATCCACGATTTGGCTGCTATCAACGCGCCTGCGCCCTTCGTCTTCCACTTTACCGGCTCGCGCAGGGCAGCTTCCGCGGGAGAACCGCCGGTGACGGTCACTGGTCCCTTGCCGTTAATATAAACGGCCAGGCTCTCACCTTTCTTCAATCCACGTGAATGGAAGACAAGTTCGGCTTCCACGCTGTATTTTTTCTCCAATGCCGCGGCCGTATCGTCGGCAATTCGCAAAGGCACTTCGGCCTGGGCCGTGTAGGTGCCTTCCTTCGGCTTCTTCGGCAACGTGAAATTGAGCGGAATATTGGGCCCCACGTCGACCATATAGTGTTTGTCGGCAAACTCCAGCTTGTCGGGATCGGACAGGTCGTTGGCCCACGGTCGGCAGGCCCACTCGTCGCCCCAGCCCCAGCCAAGATGGATGCCGTCGACGCCCGAGCGATGGTGCAGGAGGGCTTGGGCCTGGAACATCTGGCGGTTCATCAGTTTGGCGTAACGCGTTTTACCGTCGGGCGCCGGGTCGTGAGAGACCAGGCCCAGGTCGTGCCAGATGAAGCCGTAGACCTTGCAGCCGGTCTGCTTGCCGACGGCCAGGAACCTGTCTGCCGGATAAAAAAACTGATAGCCCATCCGTCCCGGACCGAGTGGGCCCACGAACGACGGTACAAGATAGTCAATCAGTTTCTCCCGCATCCAGGTTTCCCAATCCAGCCCGATCCCCTTGGCGCCGTGGCTTGGCACGCGAACCAGGATTCCGATCTTGCGATTTTCCCGCTGGCCGATTTCTTCGGTCATTTTGCGACATTCTCGCATAAACCGGGTCATGACCTTGCAATCGGAATTTGCAGTGAATGGGCCGGGCTTGATGCAATAATCCAGGAACAGCCCCTCCATGCCGGCTTCCACGGCCTCGCGTAGAATCGCCAGCTTGAAATCGCGGACCGCCTTGTGCTTGAAATCGAGGAAAACCATGCCCGGAATGCGATACTCGGGGTGCTTGCGTGTAAACTCGCCGGTGAAGGCCACAGCCATCCATTTGTCGAGCGGCGGGCCGTATTCTCTCTGTACGGGGAAACGCCCGAAGGCCTTCATACCAAGCTGATGTGCCCGCTCGGAGACAATCTTCAAGGGGCAGCCGGCCTCCTTGATTAGGGCGTGGATGTTTGCGTTCACCCAGCGATCTTGTGGCCGACACATCTTCCACTGTTCTTCGCCGAGCCGGTCGCCGTAGATTTCGCCGACCTTCGTATTGTAGGTCAAGACACTGCCCGGGCCGATGCCCCAGAGCAGAATCTGAACGTTCGAGTTGGCCAGCGGATCAATGTAATGCTCTTCCAGATACTTGCGAGTCATGGGCGGCTCAGTGGCATAGTACAACGAGAAGCCGTCGTTGCGATAGGCCATGGGGAGGCTTTTTTGCACGGCGCCGGTATCAACTTCGGACTGTCTGGCCTCGACCGCTAGGGTCGAGTTGCCGGTACTGCAAAAGCAAACCGCGATGACCAAAAGCAAGTAATTCCAACTCTGTGATCGCAATAATCTATGTATCATTGTCGATTTCGGGGGTGCCTCATGATAATCATCCCTAGCATCATGGTGCTTTTGTCGTGTATTCGTTCCTTATTTGGGAATGTGGAACTCCACGGGCACCAACACGTGTGGTGTTTCCAGTTCGCGGCTCTCGGCAAGATCGCTGAGCATCTCACCCAAGCGGTCGGCGATTTCGGCGAAACTCATTTTGGGTAGTGAATGTGGGTATGGAGCCCGTTGGGATTGCGAGACCATCTGATCGTCGAAGACAATTTCGATATCTCTACCCATATCGAGCCCGTGCTCGCAAATGGTTTCGGCGATGATTTCGGCAAGGCGGAGACTGCGTACGATCAATCCAGTGGGGCGATTTTCCATGGCCAGCAGTTCGCCCAATTGCGCCCGGCAACTATCCACGTCGCGAACGATACGCAGTACCATCGCGTTGGGGCGCAGGTCGGCTTCCGTCAAGGCCTCGCCCACGCCGTCATAAAAGCGTGCGTCG
>JAFGTN010000402.1 GCA_016934075.1 Pirellulales bacterium | reverse complement strand
GAAAATCGTCCCCTCGCGTGTTGCAACCAGACTCGGCAATCCCAGATTCGGAAAGGGAGACGGTCCTACCCATTTAGGCTTCCATGTGTTGCCGCTTTTTTCCGTCACCCCCTGCCAATGTGTATGTCTTCTTTTGTGCATGGGTTTATCGACATCCGTGGGCTCGCAGCGGCGAAACACCCAGAAAAGATCGCCATTCGGAAGTTCGACCGCATCGCATTCTTCGCAAGCCCAATCCTTTCGATTTGCCTCTGGAATGACCTGGATCGGCCGGCCCCAGGTTTTTCCGGCATCTTCGGAGACCATCAATAACGGCTCCAGGTCTTTGCCATAATCCGACCATGGTCTGTCAGCCAGCCCGCGAGAGATCCCCCCCAGAACGGCGGCTCTTCCGTCTCGCAGCAGACGTAGCCTTACGGGGATTACCAAGCATTCGTTCGGGGGGAGGTAGCATTGCATTTTGCCCCACGTTTTCCCACCATCGGTAGATCGCTGTAAAAGTCCCGTCCGCGGTACATCAGGATCGTATGGAAGATATGCCCCCATCATGGCTCGCAACAACATGCCGTCCGGCAAGGCCACCCCTCCATGGACCACGCCGTTTATAACAGCGCGAAAAGGATCCTCGCTCACCTTCTTCCAGGTTGAGCCGCCATCGGTCGAGCGCAAATACACGTTAACTGTATTCAAACCCGTCATATCTCGACGGGGATCGGCCAGGTGTGGCCAGCTCAACTTCTTCTGGATGTCCAGCGGAGCCCGCATGCAGCCTTTTCTAGGGCCAGTGGCCTGAAAGAAGCAAACCATGATGCTCCCATCCGGCATTAACCAAGGATATACCCAACAGGTATAGCCGGGCATTTCGGGCGAATGGTAAATCACACGTCGCTGGTAATCGACCGCTTCGTATTGCAATTTCTTGCCGGTCTCGCTACCCCAAACATTGCCGCACAACGCGACAAATAACACAACAGCCACATAAAGGGAAATACTCCTTTTCACTACATCACCTCTTCCATATGTCGGTAAGTTCTCTTCACGTTCTACCATTTTGCGACAATGTATCACATTCAAATACGATTCGCTCACGGCGACGACTTTACCCAGAGGCAGTTGTACAACTGCCGCCTAGGTTGCCGGAACTAACCGCAAGATCACTATAACAATTCTTACCATCCAAAAACAACTAACCGTGGTAACTCGCAATTTGGCTTCCCACCGTCAAACGCCATTAAAACGGAATCCGCCCCGTGTCGTCAACAAACGCGATTCCCATCCCATGATAAACGTCACTCAAGCAAAATACACGGCATTTGTTCTTACACCGTCCCCTGCTTCGACCGCTTGTGTTCCGCCTGAAACATTCGTATTCAAACGGCAAACACTTCACATGGAGCGATTAGCCCTGGACTCCGGCTTAAATCCCACTCCACAAACACCGAATTCCTACACTAAACCTGACATACTACAAATACCCCACTTTTGTATTACATGCTAGATACAGTTAGAAATAATGATTATGAACTGTTGACATCTGTATCAGGGCTGATATCATCGGGTGTATGTTGACGCAGAACGAAAATTTCTCGATTGTTGGGCATATCGCCAACCGGCTTGAGGCCGACATCCGTGGCCGTGGGCTGAGGCAGGGGGCTCGCTATCTGAGCACCGTCGATGCCGGTCGAATGCTGGGCGTCAGCCCGGCCACGGCACATCGGGCAATGCAATTGCTCGTCGATAAGAATTTGCTGGTACGACGCACGCGTTCGGGCACATTCGTGGGACCGGCGGCCGGTACGGATATCGCTCATCGCATTCGCACCATACAGGTTCTCACCACCCCGGAGAAACGCGCGTATGCTTCGGCCTACGCCAGTCATTTATTGAGAGGGCTTGGCCGCGCGATCCCGGACGTCAACGTTCAGTTTACGTTCATCCCCTCGCACGATCCGGCCGGATTTGTAAAGGATCTACTCGATAGCGCCAACGCGACCGGCGAGATTGTCGGTTTCGTAGCCGCGAGTTGCCCGTGCGAGGTCTACCGCGTGTTGTCCGAAAGCGGCGTTCCCACGGTCGTTACCGGAACGCTTCCCTTGGACGGGCCGGATCTTCCATCCGTAACGTTGGATGATTTCGAAGGAGGTCGTCTCCTCACGGAGTATCTCCTCAAGCGTGGGCACCGGCGCATCGCCCTTCTGGCAACCACTTTGGACCGCCCCGGCGACAAGCTGCTTTTCGACGGCATCGGCAATCCGCTGACCCGCGCCGGTTTGCCCCACAATTCGCTGGTCTTTCAGGTCGTTATGGAAACGGCGTCGTCGGTCGAGGCGGCCGTGCGACATTTTCTGGAGATGCCGGATCGACCGACGGCCTTCATCGCCCGCTCCGAACGACTGGCCGACATGGTCAACACATCACTGTCCGAAATCGGACCCGATGCAGTTGGTGACATAGAGATCGTGTTTTTGGATTACAAAACCGAAACAGTGGAGCAGTCCCCACTGCCTCATGTGCAGTCGAAGCGAAGCCACGAAGAGGGCGCAAGGCTGATTGGCGAAATGCTTCAGAAGTTGCATGAGGGGCAAACTATCGATCAACGGCGAATCGTCGCTCCGGTCGAATTTATCGGAGGGAAGTAAGCAGAAAACCAGGGGCCTCGCCGTTATAGAAAAACGAAACTATGAAAAAGCTGCTGGTTCTAAGCATCGTTATCTCGTCAGTATTCGCCGTATCCCAAGCGGGTGAACAGTTGCTGTATAACGGCATCCGCCTGCCGGACAAATGGCCGCCGCGGATCGAAAAGCTCACCCTTGATCCCTTGCCCGTGCCTTACTTGAAAAGCCCGCCTGCGGTAATCCCCATCGATGTCGGTCGGCAGCTCTTCGTCGATGATTTTCTAATCGAACGGACCACGCTCAAGCGAACCTTTCACGCGGCCCAGCAGCACCCGGCCAACCCGGTGCTGCAACCGGACCGCGCCTGGGAAAAAACCGGTACCTATCCCACGGCCATGGTTTTCAGCGACGGCGTCTGGTTCGATCCCTCCGATGGTCTTTACAAAATGTGGTACATGGGCGGATACCTGGCCACCACTTCCCATGCCACCAGCCGTGACGGCATCCACTGGGAAAAACCGTCGCTGGACGTCGAACCCGGCACTAACGTCGTGTTACGCCGCATGCGCGACTCCAGCATCGTCTGGCTCGACCACCGCGAGCCCGATCCGCAAAAACGCTTCAAGATGTTTACCACCGTCATTATCGAGCGACGTAAAAAATATGGGTATGACTACCGCACTTCACCCGACGGTATTCACTGGTCAAAACCCGTAACCCGCTCGCCGGGCCGCTGGGACCGCAGCACGGCTTTTTTCAACCCATTCCGCAACATATGGGTTTTTGGGTTACGCACGTCGTACGAAGAGCGAGGCCGCGCCCGGGCGTACTGCGAATCGCCCCATCCATATACCCGTCTGGATTGGGACAATTATCGCAAGACGCCCTGGGTTGCGGCTGACCGTTTGGATCCGCAAAATCCCGATCCCAAGCTGGCCAAAGTACCACGGCAACTTTATAACCTCGATGGCGTCGCCTACGAGAGCCTGTTGTTGGGGCTTTTCTCCATCTGGCAGGGAGATCCCGGCGAATCCGGTTCCTTGGGAGGCGCCAAACGTAACGAGATCCTGCTGGGTTTCAGCCGAGACGGCTTCCACTGGCATCGCCCCCACCGACGGCCTTTCATCGGTGTCGATACATCGCCGAGTGCCTGGAACCGCGGCAACGTGCAATCGGCCGGTGGCGGGTGCCTGATAGTCGGCGATAAGCTCTATTTCTATTTCAGCGGACGACTTGGGGGAGTGGGAAACCGCAATTGCACGGGCCTGGCCACCTTGCGCCGCGACGGCTTCGCCTCTATGGATGTCGACGACAAACAGGGCGAACTCACAACCCGGCCATTGAAATTCTCCGGCAAACACCTTTTCGTCAACCTGGACGCACCCGAAGGGCAATTGCGGGTCGAGGTATTGGACAAAAATAAAAAAGTCATTCAACCCTTCTCACGCGAAAACTGCGTGGCGTTATCCGCCGACAAAACTCTAGCGCCGGTCAAATGGAAAGACGCCGCCGACCTCTCACAACTGGCGGGTAAGCCCGTGCGTTTCCACTTCATCCTCAAGCAGGGCAGCCTGTATTCGTTCTGGGTTTCATCCGAAGACTCGGGAGCAAGCCACGGCTACGTAGCCGCCGGCGGCCCCGGCTTCACCAAAGATATCGATACCGAGGGAGCAAATGGCTATCCAGATTAGCAACCGAATCTTCGTTGTGAAAATCGCCGTCATCGGCATTTTTATTGCACTGACACCCTCCTTCACACAAGCAGATGAAACCGTTTTGTACAACGGCATCCGCCTGCCGGACAAATGGCCTCCCGATATACGCCATTACAGCCGAGAGCCCATGCCGGTCCCGTACTTAAAAAAACCACCGAAGGTAATCCCTATCGACGTCGGGCGACAACTGTTCGTCGACGATTTCCTCATCGACAACACGACGCTTTCACGCACATTTCACACGGCCGAGATCCACCCGGCCAGTCCCGTATTGAAACCCGACAAGCCCTGGGAGTCGCGTCAGGTCACGCCCAAGGATCCGCCCCAGGCGATGCCTTTCAGCGACGGCGTGTGGTACGATCCGGCCGACAAACTCTTCAAGATGTGGTATGTGGCCGGTTTCAACGCCTGCACGTGCTACGCCACTTCAAAAGACGGCATCCACTGGGAGAAGCCGGTTCTAGATATCGAGCCCGGCACGAACATCGTTGAATCCGGCACACGCGATTCGACAACAGTTTGGTTGGATCACAACGCCAAGGATCCAAGCCATCGCTTCAAGCTGATGCGCAGGGACAACAGTTCACATCTCCATCAACTCCATTTCTCGGCCGATGGAATCCATTGGAGCAAACCTGTTTCGACGACCGGCGCGGCTTTCGATCGCTCGACCTTTTTCTATAATCCCTTCCGGAGCGTATGGGTATTCAGCATGCGGGCCGACGCGTACGATCCAAAAACGGAGACGACTAGTGAAGAATTCCGTAATTCCGCGGTATTTGAGAAATCCGACGGCCTGCGTCGACTGCCACGCACGAGGCGATACGTCGAGGGCAAGGATTTCCTGGGCGCCGCGCAATCGTGGCCGTCGGGT
>JAFGTN010000401.1 GCA_016934075.1 Pirellulales bacterium | reverse complement strand
TCCGTGCGTCGAACCATCGCCAGCAGATACCCCCACACGGCCCGGCCGTGCTCGTCGCCCCACTGAGCAAATCGCCGCTCGTCGTGGCTGGGTCTCTTCAGGGAAGTCATGTCACTAGTATAAACGCGAGCGGGGGGAATTTATTGCGAGAGAAGGCAAGATTTGTTTTGTGAGAGGCGTAAGTTGTTTTTAGGTAGAGACTTAAGACATAAGACTTAAGACATAAGACTTAAGACTTCAGATTACAGATTTCAGATTTCAGGTATGAGGCATTCTTCAGAAATCATAGTCCATTGGTCATTGATCATTGATCATTAAACTCTGGGCACTGAGGGCCCTTCATTCTTACTCTGTTAAATCAACTTTTGTGTCAATATTTCAAGAAAGCTGGAACGAGGGCAACTGGAACCGGCCATGGGCTAGTGAAACATACTCTACTGTTTCAGATCGAACGTGAAGTCGTTTGTTTCGTCGTCCTTGACGGTTGCTTTGAGCGGAGTGGTCGATACGGCCGAGTATATTGGCGGCACGCGGGACATGTTTGCCGTGATGCGTCCCATGGGCGGAGGACCTTGGGGGAAGGCGTCGGTAATTGTAACCACATGCTCTCCCAGCACGGCTCCGTCGCCCGGATCGAACGTGGAAAGCGAGAAACGCCCCTGGCTGTCGGTCGTTCCGTTTGCGGGACGTCCCTTGGGCGGGTTGAAGACGACGTAGAATCCATTTGCCGGTTTGCCGTTGACGGTCACTGTTCCCGTGACTTTGGTCGTGTAATCCAGGCCATGGCCGCAACCGGTTGAGAACACCAGGACACAAAGCATCATCGATGCGATTATACGGATCATAATAGAATTTTTTATTCAGGAAGCTGGGCGGTTTCGCCGGAGTCTATGGTGGCCAGGTTGCGATAGACTTTCAGGTCGATATTGTCGCTGATGAAGTTGACGCTGCCGTCGCACATGGAAAAGTTGGCACCGCGCGAATGGGCACTGGCATAGCACCAGTTGGACCGCCAGTCCAGGGATCCGGCCGGAGTGCCCATGGTTGGCCATCTGTCGTTCAAGGGAATGGCACAAGTCGCCACGCAGGCGTTATTGCAGAACCACCACGACCAGGCGCTGTTGGCGGGCAGCGCCTCGCCCATCGCGAAGGTATGAGCCATGCCGTCTTTGATGTCATCGGGCCCTGTCATGTTCGTACTCACAATCGACGGATCGGAAGGGGGTGTGCCATGTGTGTTGGCGCAGATTATGCCGTTGCAGTTGAGCAGGCAGTTGTCGCTCTTGGCCCAGCGGCCCGAGGCGGAAGTGTTGGCCCAGGGAGAGCCGCTGAAAAAGTTGCTTCCGGAACAAGCCTTGTAGTTGGTGACCGCCTTGGGGTCATCGGGGTCGTAGGAAGTGGGGCCGGATCCGTCCGATCGCCTGCCGAGAAGACCATTGTTGGATTCTGCATCTGAGGGACAGAGAAAAGCCGAGACAACCGTGCGAGCCACCTGGAAGTTCATGTAGCTTGGCGATGAAGGCGATGTCGTTTTCTGCCCCAATGGATATTCGGGCTGCAGCATATCGTAGAGCGTTTCCATGTCGATATACGGCAGGATCGCCTGCATCCAACTGTAAGTTTTATAGTCCGCCTGGAATGTGGTCCCGGCCGCTCTGTAATTTATGGGGAACGTCTTGTTGGCGCCGCTGTAGGTGTGCAGGGCGAGAGTAAGTTGCTTAATGTTGTTGGTGCATTGCATGCGCCGCGCCGCCTCGCGAGCCGCCTGCACGGCCGGCAGTAATAGCGCGATGAGGATGCCGATAATGGCAATAACGACCAGCAATTCGACCAGTGTGAAAGCGGTTCTACGCCGCGGATTGAGGCTTGGCGGTTTATTTATGGTTGTTTTTTCGCAACCAGTCGTTTCATTTTTCATGATACCGACCCTCGCCTGATATTGCCCCCCCAGAAGATCCCTAGTATCGTATGATACTAATCTTACTTGCTCAGCCTAGTATTTTTTGCCGCGAATTGCAATGTGCAAAAGTATAAGATGATATCAATTAGTCTCCCGGCCTTCTGCAGATATTAATACCCCCATCCTTGTTTTTTGTCAAGGACTTGTATCGCTTGCCCGTGCCGCAAAGAACCTTGCTACTTTGTTGCCGCCAGGTAGCGGCTGAGAATTCTGGCGTTGCGGATGAAGGTGCTGCACTTGATCACGCGTTGCGTGGGATCTTTCGAACCGAATCTTGTCAGCCCTCCTTTTTCCGCCCAGCGGCCTTGTTCGTCCTGGGCGGCGATGACGGCTTTGACGAGGGCGATCATGGACTTCGAGGGCGGCGAGGTTTTTTGCGATGGTTTTTTGGGCATGGCCTTGCCTGCCGTTTTGGTTTTCAGGAGCCGTTCGTATTCGCGTCTGATTTGCGGCAGACGATTACTGGTTACGAAACCGTAGTGGGTTGGTATGTCGTTTTCGTTGTGTTCATATGTGAGTTTGTATTTTTTAGTGAAGTAGAGCGGGCGGTTGGTTTTCAGTTCGTAGAACCTGGCCAGACTGCCACTTGGCAGGACCGAACTTTCCAGATACTTCAAAGCCGGACCGACGGCGTCGAGAAAGCGATCGTCGCCCGTTTCTCTGTATAGTTGTAACAAAGTCCGCATGACTCCTTGCGATTCGCCGCCGGTGATCGATGGCGGTTCGAACTTTCTTGCCCAGGCCGGATGCATGTCGGCGTCGTATTGCTGTGCCCAGGCGGGTTGCGGTTTGGGCATTTGAGCCAGGAGAATGAACTCGCCGCAGCGCAGTGCCGCTTCGCGGAACTTTTTATCGCCATAGATCCGCGAGGCTTCGAGCATGATCTCGACCGTGTCGGACATGGCGTTGTCGTTAAAGGTGTAATACGAACTGTACGACTTGTGGGGAAACTCCCACGACCATTTTTCCGGATAGGAAGCCTTTTTGACGGGGAACTTATCGGCTTGGGGCGGAGCCGTAAAGCGTTGCGGCCAGGCGCCGTTGGGATATTGGATATCCAGCAATTGTTGCAGAGCATACATGGCCGCTTCGTGGATTTGTTTGTCCTTGAAGTCGAGAGTTTTATCCAGCCGCATCAAAAGCCGCAAGGCTTCTTGAGTCGTGTTGTCGTCGAGCGTGGAAGTATTGCTCAACTTATTCTGGTTATTAGTGCCGGAATCGACACGATAGGCGGTTCTCTTGCGGTGTGAGGGCTTGAAGCGAATTATATATCCCCAACCACCAGATTCGAGTTGACCTCGTACCAGGCAGTAACCGGCCTGGCGCGCGGCGTCGAGGTAGTATTTATCGCCCGTGTTTTGATAGACTTCCAGCAGGGCAAGTCCCACCGACGGCGTGCCGGGCGGTTGTACCCACACGTCCGAATCGGTAGCCCGCCCCTCGCCCTCGCGTCGTGCCAGGTCCTCGCTGTATTGCCACAAATAACCGCCCTCGGTGGATACTTTGTTGCGGAAAAACTCGGTGCCCTTGTGCAAGGCCTCGGCGGCTTGGCTTCGTAAAGTGTTTTCGGCATGCGTGAACGTGGTGGAAAATAGTAGAACTGCGACAACAGCTATGGGGCGAAGCATTGCGTATCTCCTTGGAGTGTGAAAGTCAAAAAATTAACCCGAAGCGCAAGCGAAGGGGAAAAAGGTTCCCCTGAGGGGTTCCCTCCTTCATTTGAGTTTCGTGTTTTGTATGTTCAAGTTCATGAACCGGGCGGTGGTGTCGGACCCGGTGGCGGGGTGGGAC
>JAFGTN010000400.1 GCA_016934075.1 Pirellulales bacterium | reverse complement strand
GCCGATTGGAAGTCGTTGGCCGCGAACTGGGCCTGCTCGCTTGAGAAAACGATGGTCGCGAGGAAGGCCGGGACGTTGGTCGTGATGAAGGTCGCGATTGCGGCCGCGAGGCGCTTCGCGAAGGGCTGCGCGAACTGCTATGTCCCATCGAAGGTCGCGGAGCCGATCTCCCTCCCCCGCGACTTCCCCCACCCCGTGACGGCCTCGCCAGCGCCGGCATTGCCAATCCCAGTACGACTATTGCCACAATGATTACCTGAAATCGTTTTCGCCAACTCATGGCAAATCCCTCCTATAAGAGGTAAGAACTAAACCGGCAACAAACCTTGTCCACACTCACCTTGCATCCGAGTCACTTGCCCGGGGCAGGTGGTTTGCGAACGATGGTTATTTCGAAGTCGGGTTCGGCTTCGTCACCGCGGAACCGGTCAAATCCTTTCATTATGTAGCTGTCCTTGTCGCGAGGTTCGAGCATCAGCGTTGCCGCGCCCGTTTGCCCGTCCGGTAACACCGCTGTCGATTTTACAACCCAACGGTCGTCGACCTGCGACCACAGCCCCGTGCCGTATCCTCCGTCCGAATCGAACACCCAGGACTTGATCTTATGTGTCATGGGATCCCAGCCGATCCTTTGGCTACTCTTCAAAGCCGGGCGGCCTTCCACCTTTGCGGTAAATTTCACCAGCAGAAAGTTCTTGTCCTCCGCCCACTTGCAGTTGATACTCACTACCGCGTCGGAACCTTCGTCCACCCAATCGCCCACCAGCCAAGCCAGCGGTTCGAGCCGATCGTGCGGTGTGAGCAGGGCGTCGTCTTCCACCTCACGGGCAGAGGCGATTTTCCATTTCCCGTCGTGCTTGATCATCACCAGAGTATATCGAGTAGCGGCAGATGCTTTACCGTCTTCGGTGGTGACCAGACGGCGACCCTCATCGATTGCCAAAGCGGGACTGATAAGCCAGATGGAATCAGAAGTCATCTTGGAAGTCGAGTGGGGAAACTTTTTGAAGAAACTCGTGAGCACATCCGTTATCGCCGTGCGCCCTTTGTGCACACCGCCCGCATCGTCGACAATTTGCGCCCCATCGTAGAATAAGTCGACAATCTTGTCGATCTTGCCGGAATTAAAAGCCGTCTCGAAATTCTGCGTCACCATACGAACCGCTTCTTTGTCGGTGGAAGATTTCGGTAATGTGGAATCTTGGCTAAGAGCACAATTTGCATTAGACAAGAAAACCACGCCCAAAAGGGCTGTAGTTACGATGCGAATCATCGATTTCGTCTCCTTCTGGTTATTCAGAGGCATTCGATTTGAATGAAATGAAAAGAAACACAGAGATTTCTGTGGCCCCGTTGAGCATCTGCACACGTGGTCCAAGCGAGCCGTGTCTCGAACCCTGCAGCAACAACGGCGCTCACGTAACGCTAACTCAACTCCCTTCAGATGCCTGCCCGCTTCCGTTCAGAAGCCTTCGAACATCGAAAGCCCTCGGCAGGAACAGCATACCATTGCCGTCGGGTAAGTATAGATAGGACCACCTTGGGAGTCCACTTGGAGAAGAAATTCACTGAATCTTAACGAAGGTAGACCCTGTCTCGGGTGGGGGTAGCGACAAGAAAAATTCACGGTTAAAAACTCATTCTTGACCAGAACAAAAAGCTGAACACCCTCTGTCTAATGTATTTCGGCTCGTAATATATTGTGTTTTGCCTAAAAAGCGATGAAAACATATCCCAAACAGCAAACTGGACACTTTGCTCAATTACTAGTGATTTGCTACCATGAAAAGCGATCAGGCAATGCAGTGGTTCTTCAGTCCTGAATAGTCGATAGCCTCGATTGAAAGAAAGTGTCGAAATGCGAAAGCTGAATAAAATGACGGCTTTGGTGGGGCTTACGGTCTTGCTAACGGGAATGGTCATGGCGGAAGAAACTCTGGCAGCGCCGCCCGTGTCCGACCTGGCCGTACCACATGTACACATGAAGCTCGAGGGACCGATGGCGGTCCGCCTCGACGCTGTAATCGAGAACTGGCTCATACCCGCACCGGACGCAAACCCGGGCATGCTGGAGATGATGCGCCTGCGGGACCGCAAACCGCCGTACGAGAACCCTACTCCCTGGGCGGGCGAGTTCGTGGGCAAGTATCTTACTTCCTGCGTTTTTGCCTGCCGCATGTCGGACAACCGTCGGCTGCATGACGTGACCGCACGGGTTATGCGGGAATTGATTCAGACCCAGGGTGAAGATGGTTACCTTGGCCCATTTCCCGATAATCACCTGATGAGCCGTTGGGACATTTGGGGACACTATCATTGCATGTTGGCCATGTACTTGTGGTATCGCGATACGGGGGACAAGCAGGCACTGGATTCAGCCATGCGGGCCGCGGATTTGCTCTGCGCAACTTTTCTCGATAGCGGAAAGCGTGTTTATCACGCCGGCTCCTACGAGATGAACATGGCCGTTATTCACGTGCTGGGGATGCTCTATCGAGAGACCAAGAAGGAAGCCTACCTGCGGCTGATGAAGGAGATCGAGCAGGACTGGCAGAAGCCCGGCGCGGGCGACTATCACCGTCTGGCCTTTAGGGGCTTGGAATTCTACCAGATTCCCAAGCCGCGTTGGGAGAGTCTGCATCCGATGATGGGGCTGGCCGAGTTGTTTCGTATTACGGGCGACGTCTCCTATCGCCAGGCACTTTTGCACTGGTGGCGAAGCATCTATCGCACCGATGTCCACAACTCCGGCAGTTTCAGTACCAAGGAACAGGCGGTAGGCAATCCATTCCAGCCCGGCGCTATCGAGACCTGTTGCACCGTGGCCTGGCTGGCCTACAGCGTGGAAGCATTGCGTCTTTCGGGCGACAGCCGCATAGCCGACGCCCTGGAACACGCGACATGGAACGCCGTGCTGGGTTACGAACACCCCAGCGGACGCTGGTGCACATACGACACGCCCATGAACGGCAAGCGACAGGCATCAGCGCACAGTATCGTTTTCCAGTCACGTCCCGGCACTCCGGAATTGAATTGCTGTAGCGTCAACGGTCCCCGTGGGCTGGGCCTACTTAGCGAATGGGCCGTTCTGGGCGACAAGCGGGGGATGTATTTGAATTATTACGGACCGGGGACTATCAAGGCGAAGCCGGAAAACGGTTCGTCCTGGTCGTTTGTGCAAAAAACCGATTATCCCAAGAGTGGAAATATCCTGATCGAGATCCGCCCGCCCGGGGAAACAACATTTCCACTGTACTTGCGCATACCCGAGTGGTCCAAGCAGACGAAGGTGGCGGTAAATGGAAAACCGGTCGAATCTGTCAGCCCGAAAACCTATCTCAAAATAGATCGTACTTGGAAGCACGGCGATAAAATCAGCATCGACTTGGATATGCGAGTGCGTGGACTACGGGGCGACCATCACGTTAATTTCAACACGTCGCTGCTGCGGGGTCCCATCCTGCTCGCTTACGACCAGAAATATAATACCATGGATCCCGCCGATGTGCCGGAACTCGACATGACTTCACTCGGACTAGAACCGCTCGCCGCGGTCGATGTCGCCGACCACAATCGACGGCTGGGGCCCATCATCGCGCTGGCGGCACGAGCCGTTGAAGGACAACGAATTGTGCTTTGCGACTTCGGTTCGGCGGGCGCCTACGGTACTTACTATCGTTCGTGGCTGCCAGTGAAAAACGCGCCACCGGTCCGGTTCCAGCTTGCACAACCGCGAAAGGCGGAGCGATTGCCCATCGAGGACTTGTATTTCACCTGGACATCGGCGGGCCCCGGATCGGAGTACATACTCTTCCTCTGGGAAAAGCAAGCCGGGCAGGCGTCCGCTCGCCGCCAGGCGGGCTTGGCGTCCACTGAATTCACACCGAAATGGGATTTGGCGCCGGGAAAGGAATACCTCTGGAAGGTCGTGGCAAAACACCGTGGTTTTGATGTCGAAGCCGAAAACGGCCCTTTTTCATTTGTGATCGATCCTAAGATTCCCAGCATTACGCGCGGAGTGGTATTGCGAACCGCGCTTGAGGGCGAACCGTCAGCTAAGGAAGGTAAACTTCTGAAGGCGCACAATGTCGTAGCGGCCGAGGGGCGCGACGGTCGGCCAAAGACGGCTCTGCGTTTTAACGGCGTGGATTCGAAACTGGTTTACACTGCGCCGCGGTTCCCCTTGCGGACATACACGTTTGCCGCCTGGGCGAAGCCGGAAGGATTAGTGCCCGACGGAAAGAAGTGGCATCACATATTCTCGGCCTGGTGTGCTTCCAATAATGATCCGTTACGTGTGTCGGTGAAGGACGGCAAGCTGGAGGTCAACATCGAGCAATCTCAAGGCGGCGGCCGTCATATCGATGCCGGACCGGTTGAAAACGGTAAGTGGATACACCTGGCGGTGGTCAAACGCTACGACCGACTCATGCTATTTGTAAACGGCCGACGCGCGGCCTCCACCAACGTCCCTGCCAAACTGGAAGAAGGCGCCATTAACCTGGGCATCGGTTGTAATCCCAATTTCGGCGATCGCGAGTGCTTCAAGGGTTGCATATCGAATGTTCTCTTCAGCCGCGAGGCCATGAGCGACGCGGAAATCGCGACGCTCGCGGCGCCGTGATATTTCCGTTAAAAGAAAAGCATACCTTTTGCTGCTGAAAGGTTATCTCCCCCTTTATGTGCAACGTCTTGACGTTTAAAGAAGTGCCGGATAGCATAAACGGTCACGAACCACCTGTATTCAACTACATTCGGGATAATCCCAGTGGGTGTTTTCGGGCGGATCACCCGAGTCTTTAAGCAACTATTGAGACAGATTGCTCGTAGTCCATGGTACACTTGGGGAAACGGTGATAACAATGGAAAAATCTGCAAACCTCCGTCGTGCCGAAGCCGCCGAGGCGTTTAACCAGCATGAGAATCGTAGCGACGCGGAGCGTGTTATCTCCTCATTGGTCGACGGTTTCAACGTCCTGAGCAATACACTCTACCGCCGTGTGCATAGCGACGTGGAGCGGATTTTTGGTATGGACTCGATGCTGGCTCCTATTTCGTTGGAACAGTCGGAGAAAATAGCGAAGTTGGAGATCGAATTGTACCAAATGGCTGTCTCCGCGGAAGTGGTCCAACAGCACGGCTATATCACTGGCGACAGCGACTGGTACCTGAAATGGCTCATTCAGTTGAGACTAGGCGTTGATCAATCCGGCTCCAAGGCAGACAAACGTCTTGCCGTCTATATGGCGAGGAGTCCGCGTCAGCGGCAACTGCTTTTCACCGATGTGCTGGCCAAAGTGGTGGCTACATCCCGCAGGACGCCACTAGTGCTATTTCACCTGGTGTCCTTGGCAGTAGAGATCGTTACAGCACAGGCTTTTGGCGATTCGAACGCAGCCGCCGAGGCCCGCAATCGCCAGATAGATTACCTCCCCGCGATTCGCGATTGCCGGGAATGTCGCGGCGGAATTCTGGAAAATGGCGAACAGTGCCAGCAGTGCGGCAATCCCTTGTGGAAGTTCGATTGGCTCATGGCGTCTGATTGACAAGTCGCTCTGCCGTCTATTTGTACGCACGGCGAATCATCGCAAGGAATCCCCTCCACAGAATGGTGCTGCTTGTTGTGTCGCAATCCTCCAGAATTTGAACATAAGTTATTACTGATTGCACAAAGAGTTAGCGATTCGGCTTAACGATGGGGCCAATTATGCTCGATAGCAAACACACTTTCTGGAGAATAGAGGAAAAATGTGATCTATTTTGCTTTTGTAACCGGCAGTATATAAGTCACTGTTAAGCCTTCCTTCCAAGAGGTCACAATGACTCACATACTCCGATTAGCCAACTCGTTTTTTCGTTTCGCGCACAAGCATCTGCTATGGTGCCTTGTGGCATGCTATTGTCTGGGTGCCTTGTTGCCCGGTGCTGGACTATGGATCCGTGATAGTCGTCTCGGCCCCGCCTCGATGCATGGCATTAATCCGTCATTGCTGAGTTTTATGCTAGGGCTCCTGCTCTTTAATGCCGGACTTGGGCTCGATCAGAAACACCTGAGCCACCTCAAGCGACGTCTGACGGTGTTGACTGTAGCAACGGTTACCGGCGTTCTCGTGCCCTTGGCATATCTCATTGCGGTATCCTTTTTGCTGGGATTCGCGGATGTATTAATCGAACTCCCCCTTTTGCTGGGCGTTGCGATCATTGTAGCAATGCCGACAGCCGGCTCGTCTACCGCCTGGTCGCAGAACGCCGACGGCAATATGGCAATAAGCCTCGGTCTGGTACTGGTTTCGACCTTGTTGAGCCCCTTGGTTGCCTACGGCGTGCTTCACTTTATGCACGAGGTTATTGTAGGGCAAGGCGGACGTGGGCCCACCGCGTTTACATCGCAGATGGCAGCCACTTTCCTCGCTATTTGGGTGGTCGTGCCTGCGATAGTAGGATTCGTGGTCCGAAAGATTCTTGGCGCGGCACGCATCGAAAAGCTGAAAAACCCCATCAAACTCGTTAATCTGATTAATCTGCTACTGTTGAACTACTCGAATGCATCGCTTTCTCTACCCTCGCTGATCGAGAATCCCAACACTCCTTTGTTGCTCACCTCGATTCTCGTCTCACTCGGGCTGGCAGTTTTCTGCTTTGGAGTGGCTGCTCCCATCGCGAGCATCTTTAGGGAACAGCGCGCGGAACGAGCTTCTCTATTTTTTGGACTGGGGATGCGTAATGTGGGAGCCGGCATGGTGCTGGTGTCGGCCGTCGTGCCGAATCCCCAGATCGTATTGCTGCCGATTATTCTCTACAATCTAATTCAACATCTCGGTGCGGCCATCGTCGACCGCTACATACAGGTAGATGAGAGCCACGGATGTAAATGATTATTGGACTTTTGCAAAAGTCCGGTGATTCTTCACAAACCGGAAAGTAGTGTCATTGCGCATGGCGATCCGAGGGATAGAAATCCTGCGCGACGACCACCCAGCCGATATTGGTCAAGTTGTGTCCGGATCCAGGCACGAATACCGGTTCGAAGGCGGCGCGGCGCCGTAGGGATGGATTTGCGGCAACGGGATCCAGGTAGTTCTTGGAAATGCAATTCTCACACAACTTGCGTTTTTTTTCACCCCGTCTAAAAGCCTTTAGACGTTGTTGCCGCAATTCCTGGAGTTGTGCGACAAGTCCCGGGGCTATGCAGAACTGAGATCCCTCGGCGTTTTCCTCCGCCATGGCGGCGAAGAGGTCGGTGTGGTCGATAATTTGTCCAACCTTGACTTGCCCTTTCAATCCTTTCGCCAGCCAATCCTCGCGGAACAGCTCAACCAGTGCGATCGTCGAGTCCTCCACGTCGGCCGTGAACCATTCGAAGTCTTCGAGTTTGATTGACATGCTTAAAACGCCAATGGGAGGTTGATCGCTGCCGTGAGTAGATGAAGCAAATATGGGCACCGAGAAGGCGATTTTCCATTTCCCTTCCGAGGAACTCAAATACGGAGACGAGACGGTTTGTGTCCGTATTGGCTGTACGCTGTTATTATTATCAACCGCCGCGTCCAAATCATTGGGCTTGCCGTGGAAATACGATCGGGTCCAATAGATGTCCCTGCCCAGCGATTTTCCCCGGGGTACTCTGGCAACTTGCCGACCGTCCGCATCGGTAATGAACCAAGTAGTTTTGAGTTGTTCCTGTTCACTCAAACCGCTGGTAGCCTTTGCGCTGCCCAGCCAATTTAAAAGATTACGGATATCGGGAGAATCGATATCCGCGTCTTTGGTTGCCAACAGCATCTCGTGCATGTTCTTATCTGTTGCCGACTTCTGAAGCATGTTCAAGCGGCGCTCAATTTCATTGCCATACTCGACCGCCGCATTTGCCGCCTGCACGTGCAGCGTCTGGAGCCTTTGCGTGGAATGGAATTGCCGTATTTTTATTACAAGCGATGCTACCAAGGCGACCGCCATACATGCCACAATCAGCCATTTAATCCACGGCCGCATCCATCGAGTCGGCCGGTATCCGGGTACTCGTTGAGTGTCCTTGCTTAGCTGATGATGGGACACGGTGTCGCACTTCTCTTCCATGACGGACACCAGTTCTTCGCGGCGCGCGAACGGTGCGATTTCGTCGAGCAGTTCAAACGCTGTGTTGAATCGCCGATCGCTTTTCTTGGCCATCATGCGTTCCAACAGCGGCTGAAGTTGGTCGCCCTCGCGGCATACCTCACTCAGGCGAGGTACGGGCCTTCGTCTATGCGCAAGCATCAATTCGGCGGCATTACCCTCCGCCGTATAGGGGGGCGATCCTGAAAGGATATAGAAGAGTGAACACCCGAGTGCATAGATGTCCGCCGCCGGCCCGACATCGCGGGCGTTCTCCCATTGCTCCGGGGCCATGAACGCGCATGTCCCCAAGAGATCCCCCGCATGGGTCAAGATCCGTCCGGTGTCTATCTGGGATAGTCCCAGATCCATAACCTTGACGACTGGCTTTTTCGATTCCGGATCCCGGGCGAGCATCAGATTCGAGGGTTTGATGTCTCGATGGGTGACGTGCTGATCGTGCAAAGCAGCCAGACCATGCGCTGCCTGATGAATTACTTCGCAAGCGGCACCAACTTCCAACTTGCCATGCTCGCGTACGAGGTCGAACATATTGCATCCGTCAACGTACTCCATAACCAGGTAAAGCTCACCACTCTCCTCGAAAGCATCGTGTGCACGCACGATATTCGGGTGCTCAAATCTCGCCAGGGCCTCGATCTCATTGAGGAAACGGTCGCGGACCTCGGGACTCTCCAACAGATGCGAATGCAGCACTTTGATCGCGCGATGTTTTTTTAGTCGGATGTGCCATGCCTTCCACACTACTCCCATGCCTCCCCAGCCGATCTTCTCTTGCAGCACGTATTCCCGAACTTGTTGCTGATGTTCTTCAGAGGAATCTGTGGGAACAATTCGCGTTTTTGGAGCTGACTGATCTGAAAACGCTATAGCAATTCTGCTGGAAAAATCGGGAAACCGGCTGTGGAATTCACGCAGAATATCGTCATCTTCGCCGGCATTGCGCCGATAGTCTTCTTCGAGCAGGAGAAGGCAGTGCAAAAAATCCCATCGCCGGGTTTCGGGAACATCGACCAGAAAGTCTTCCGATTTTGGGCACTCTCCACTGCCCTGTTTCCATAGCCGCAAGGCGGACTCGAATCGAGCGCAAAGCTCCTCGCGCTGCTTGATCAAGCGACTAGATGCCCAATTAGACTGTTTTTCAGATGAACTTTGCGCCATCACGCGCCAGCTCCTGGAAGTCGAACCTTCCTTGTCGCACCAGGCCCCAAAATCACCTTTACCATCCCCCTGGCAAAAAGACACTTAGGCCTCTACCCATTCCAGCAAGCTTCTACTATTATTCACTCCTCAATGGGTATTTTCAAGTTGTCTACACAATGATCGAAATAATTAGGCTGTTAAAATGGCTACCATAACAAAACAATGCCGCATATGATGCGTACAATCCTGGAATGTTTATACTGTCACCATCTCCGACACGATTTTAAGGAGCGGCTGAAGAGGGGGATTGAGGTTTTCTTGGTGTAGGGCCATAATCGGATTTGGCTGAAGACATCGCAATTTCCGTTACACACAATAACAATCTTGTGGGGGGTTGCCATGAGCCAAAACTCTCAAGTCAGCGAACTGCTGATCCGCGTTCGCAAAGGCGACGATGATGCGGCACAAGTCCTTTGGGATAAGTACTTTCTGAAACTCGTGCGGCGAGCGACAGACGAGTTGGGGCGACATAACCGCATGGCGGACGGCGAAGACGCCGCGCTGAGCGCCTTTAATAGCTTTCTGAAAGGCATGACGGAAGGCGAATTCAACTGGCTGCGGAACCGGCAGGATCTATGGCGACTTCTGGTAACAATCACAGTCCGTAAGGCATGGGCTCAACTTCGCCACGAACACCGTGAAAAACGCGGTGGTGGGGGAGTGTTCGGTGAGTCGGCATTCATGGCGGGTAAGGCTTCGAGCCAGGTTCCGGGAATTAACGGAGTAGACGCCGCGCAGGCGGGCGGAGCTGAACTCACGCCCGAGGATGTTGTCATGCTTCGAGAGGAATACACGCGACTCCTTAACACCTTGCCCGAGGGCGCTATTCGTGAAACGGCCGAACTCCTTCTTTTGTACGGCGACAAGTACGACAAAAAGGAAATGGCCCAGCAGATGAACTGCTCGGTGCGGACTATCGAGCGACGCTGTAACGATATCGTGTCGATTCTTTCCACGCGGCAAGACCGTTCGGATTTGCCGTGTCGGCGTGGCCATCAATGAAGCACAGATCGTTCCATGGCGGTTATGTGGACCATCGACGACTAGTCGCTGTTTGATCGCGGCGACAACCGCATTTATGACACATTTGGACTTTTGCAAAATTGCGAGTCCAGGGCACTTAGATATAAATTGGCGGCGCAGCCGGCAGCGACGGCGAAGATGAAGGGTGGTCTACTCGCGAGTTGAAATTAGAAGTCATGATCTCTTGAAGTCTTTTTTGTCGATGCCGTACTTCTTCATCTTGATGTACATGCTCCTTGGGCTGATCCCGGCTGCCTCTGCCGCCTTGCCGACGCGGCCTCGTGACTTATTGAGGACCGATTCCAGATAGCGACGTTCCGTGGTTTCCACGGTTTTCGCCAGCACTTGACTGAGTGGTTTTTTCCAGTCGGCATGGTCTATCGGCCCGACACTCTGAATACTATCCGTGCTTCCATTCTCCTGGAATACCTGAGGGAGATTATTCAGTTCAATGTGGTCATTTTCCCTCAATAGTAATGCCCTTTCGAGAACGTTGAAAAGTTCCCTGACGTTTCCCGGCCAGTCATAGCGAAAAAGCGATTCGAGAACATCGGAGGATAAGCTCTCGACTTCCTGTCCCGAGCGGAAACGCCACCGCTCCAGAAACTTCTCTGCAAGCGTGGGAATGTCCTCCTTTCTCTCGCGCAGGGGAGGGATGGTCAACGGAACGACGTTCAGCCTGTAGAACAGGTCTTGGCGAAAGGCTTTGTTCTGAACCTGCTCTTCCAGATCGCTGCTGGTGGCTGCAACAACTCGCACGTCTACCCAAATCGGCTTTTCACTGCCCAAAGGCTTGACCTCATAGTCCTGCAGCGAGCGGAGTAGTTTGGCCTGAAGGTGAATGGGCATATCGCCGATTTCGTCGAGGAAGAGCGTACCGTGATGAGCCGTCTCGAAGGCCCCGCGACGGGCGCGTGTGGCGCCGGTAAACGCTCCTTCAGTATGACCAAACAACTCACTTTCCAGTAACTGTTCGGGCAGAGCGGCAGTGTTGATTGCCACGAATTCGGCGCCCGACCGAGGGCTCTCCAAGTGAATCGCACGGGCAAGATGCTCCTTGCCAACGCCCGTTTCACCCATCAGCAACAGCGGAGCCTCGCTCGACGCTACACGGATAACTTCCCTCATGAAAACTCGCATGGCGTCACTAGTCGAGCCGAAATCGGAAGTAGAAGGCCGAAAATCATGCCCAACGGCTTGCATCTTAGTTTCGGTATATAGCTTCCGGGATTCCAAAACGGCCTGGATCGCTTCCAACATGCTGTTTGGTGATATTCTAGTGTCGAGAACGGTGTCTGCTCCTATGGCCACAAGTCTCGCTTGTGCTTCTGGATCCCCGTCATCCAACAGAATTACCGTTGTTGGGTGTTCTGGTAATTCATTGAGCAGGGCAATACTCACCTCCTCTGGCTCCGGAATAAAGGACTTGCTGATTACAATTATGTCTGCACAGCTTCGGATGGCATTTTGCCACGCGCTCTGTGGTTGGCCGTGGCACTCGAGCAGGAGATCCGTGTTCGTAAACGCTTGCTCCAGTCGATTTAAGAGAGATTGGTCGTTAATACAGAGAATCAGGCGAACGAGCATTTCGGTATTACCTTGTGAGTGTCTTTACTGCGAATCTTTCGGGTGTAATGTCATCAGACGGAGTAGTATTTAGTGGCAATAATCGGGGTTTCCAGCAATACTAAACCGTTTATGCGAAAACGAATTATACTTCCCGAGACCATTATCGGCAATATGATTCCTATTTTTCAGTTACAGGCAATTCATTGCTGATCCCACGGCTAGCTTCTATACCAACTTGTACCTCCATTTCGCAAAATTCGTCCAGAGTTTGCTGGCTTGCTGCGGCAAAACATCATCTTTTTCACTTGTTTTTTCGTTTGGCTGGGCAAGGCAGCGAAATTTCCCAAGAACTCCAATAGAAACGTTAATTGTTTGGCGCGATATTTGCTGGTAACCGGGTTTTCCATTCTATTTCTATGGCCCGAAAGGAATCGAGAATATCTGATGAACAAAAAGACACGAAGGGAAGAGCCCAAAGGCCCCTTGGGCAGAAAAGACAGCGGGGCGATACCGGAAGCTTGGCCCAAGGAAGAGCCGTCCCGTCATAAGTGGTTCAGAAAACGCAATAAAGGCGGCGTTTCGAGACGTTCCCGCTTTGACGACGACTTCGATGGCGAGTCCGAAGACGAGATTGACGACGAGGCCGATGAAGAAGACGCGGAAAGCGGGCCCGCCTTGTGCGAGAGCTATAATGTCCTTTCCGCCGCCGCTACCGGCGGGGAAGAGATCATGTCTAATGCAGTCCGTGAGGGTGTTTGGGGCATAGCCTCGGCGATAGACATCTACGACTGCGATCCCGAACTCATCCGCGATGCCGATGCGATCCGCCGTTTCGTTGTCGAACTTTGTGATTTAATCGAGATGAAACGGTTTGGCGAGACCCAGGTCGTGCATTTCGGCGAGGACGAACGCGTTGCGGGTTACTCCATGGTGCAATTGATCGAAACTTCGCTGATTTCGGCCCATTTCGCCAACCAGACGAACGCCGTCTATCTGGACGTATTCAGTTGCAAGCCCTATAACCCGCAAGTCGTCCGTGACTTCAGCCAGGCATTCTTTCGCGGACTTGAAAGTTCCTTGCAGGTTGCATTAAGGAGATAAGGCCGATGAGTAGTATTCGGATTTGTGACGACCTCGAAAAATGCAGGTTGCTCTGGCAAGAAGCATTTCCCAACGATAGTATTTTCCATCTTTGGGAAATGAGAAACTGTTTCCAGCAAGCATTCAATCGCACGCCGTGCTTCATCGCCTGCGAAGACGCCAATGACCTGTTGGGTCTGCTGCCGTTGAGTCGCATCGACGAAACCGGCGCGCTCGCGTTTTTTCCCGGAGAAACATGGAACGGGAAAACCTGGCTCGAACAGAATCGTATCTTTGCCAGTTCACCTGACGTATTCCATTCATTGCTCGAAGCCGTGCCGGCGGATGCACACATTCGTTACGTAGAAGGCGAGTGCGTGCCTCCGTCAGTCACCAACGCCTCGCTGGACGAGATCGGATACTTGTTTCTGCCGGCGATGCATACGTTTTCTTTCCAGACATACTTGAACGGTTTTCCAAAAAAAACACTGAAGCGGCTTCATCAGGAGCCGAACATACTGCGCGCGCGCGGCGTAACGTTTCGCTACGACTGTCGCCGCGATATCGAGCAACTATTTCGCATGAATTTCGAGGCCTTCGGAGAAAACTCCTATTTCCACGACAAACGCTTTCTCCACGGTTTCGAAAACTTGATCGCCGAGTTGGATCGGCGAGGATCGCTTCGAATAACGACGGTCCTGGTGGCCGGCGAGATTGCCGCCGTCGACGTCGGCGCGGTTTGCCGCAACGCGTATACACTGCTGGCAGGCGGGACAAACCGCGATTTCCCCGGTGTGGCCAAGCTGATCAACTTTCACCACCTGGAAGTCGCATGCCGAGAGCGATTCCACTCGGTCGATTTCTTGTGCGGTGATTTTGGTTGGAAGCGGCGTTTCCGCCTTGCAGCGCGGCCGCTCTACCAGATTTCATTAGCTATCGCTGATATACAGAAATATTCCGAGACGGATTGTTCTCTTGAAATCCTCGCCAATGCTTGACTGCCGTCGTATCAACGGACGTTCAAATTTGAACGGAAAAAGCCGCGTGCTCGTAGTCGGCACCACTCCCGACTACATCGATCTATTGCGCCTTGAACATCCCGGCAAGTGCCTTTTCCTGACCGAGTCGAAATTGCGGTTGCAGGCCAAGGAACCGGATCCCGGCAGTCGTGACGAAGTGCTCTTCCGGGACGATAAGCGACTTTCCGCAATCGGGTTGCTGGAGCGGCACCAAAAGCGTTACGAAATAGAGATCATTGGCGTCGCCTGTTTCGACTGTGAGTCAATGCCCTTGGCGTCGTTGATAGCCAAGAGATTAGGATTACCGTACCCTTCGTCAGAGACCGTCGCTTGCTGTCGAAACAAAAGACGCATGAAACAGCGTTGGAGATCCTGCGGGACACCGAGTCCTATTTTCTCGGTCGTGAACCGAGCGGAGGAAGCGGTCGAATTCCTTCAGAAAGTCGGTGGTCCATGTGTGATGAAACCGTTGTCCGGCTCCGGCAGCGAACTGGTCTTCCGTGTCGAGAACGAAGACGACTGCCGTCTCTCGTTCAATGACATCATCGTGGGCCTTACAGCGCGCCGAACTGCTCCACTTTACCGGGCTTGCAAGGAGGGGCGAACGAGTGTTTTAATGGAGGAATGGATTGAGGGTGAGGAGTTTAGCTGTGATTATCTTATCGACAAAGGCCGTGTGCGCGTGATTCGCCTAGCCCGAAAGCATCCTCGCCGCAACGGTCCGTCGGGGATAATTGAAGCATATGAGTTGTCGCCAGATCTTCCCGATGCTTGTCGAGATTCTCGACTGGCGCCATTGCTGCTGCGCGCCTCGTCATCTTTAGGAATAGACCGCTCAATCTGTATGGCGGACTTCATCTTGCGTGGCAACCAACCGTTGTTCCTGGAGTTGACACCTCGTTGCGGAGGTGATTGCCTGCCGTCTCTGTTGAAAACGGCGTATAACTTCGACACACTAGGGATGACGATTCGTTTCGCGCGAGAATCGGTCGACAAGGCAGTTGTTAGGGTTAACGAACCGGCAGTCGCCCTGCGGCTGTTCGCAGACCGGGCCGGTACGCTGGAGTGGACGGATGCCGCCGCGCTCAGGGATGACAGGCGCGTACTTTCCGTGGTTTTGACGCGGCGAGTCGGCGACCAAGTGAAACTGCCGCCGCTTGACTACGATTCATGGATCCTTGGGCACGTGATTTACAGGCCGGTGCCCGGACGGAGCATTCCCGAGCAGAACGAAGAGTTGAAATTGCTGTTTCAAATCAAGATCGCGGAAAAATGAACACCGATCTACACGATGATATCCCCGCACAAGTCGAGCAAATCCTCAACGAAACGACAAAGCCCCTGCCTGAAAGCACGATTCGTGCCTACCTTGAAGGCTTTGTTGACCGGCGACTGGATTTCTTGTCGCTTGTCACTGAGCACGGATCGCCGCTATACGTGTTTGATGAAGCGGCGTTGCGCGAACGAGCGCGTACATTCCACCGGGCCTTCGAGCGATTGTTGCCGCGGGTTTCGTGCTACTTCGCGATGAAAAGCAACAATCACCCACTCGTATCGGGCACATTGCTCACTGAAAATTTCGGCTTGGATGTATCCAGCGGTGTCGAGTTGCAAGCAGCACTTGCGGCCGGCGCCGACAAGATTATATTCAGTGGTCCGGGCAAGACTCTACCCGAGCTTTCCTTGGCGGTAGAAAATGCCGGCCGGGTTACCGTGCTGATCGATAGTTTTGGCGAGTTGGAAAGGCTCGCTGAATTGGTGCGAAGCAGGAGCACGCGAATTCGCGCCGGCGTGCGGATCACGCCACCGTCGAGCGAGTGGCGGAAGTTCGGCATACCCTTGTATCGGCTATGTCAGTTTTGGCAGCGGGCCGGGCAATTGGAGTTTGTAAATTTATGTGGATTGCAATTCCATACAAGTTGGAACCATGGCCCCGCCGCACAGATAGCCACCATCAAAGCTATCGGGCGTGAGATTCAGCCGTGGCCGCGGTCGATGCGCAGCCAGATCGAATTCCTGGATATCGGAGGCGGCTTCTGGCCGGATCAAGGGGAGTGGTTGCTCAATGCCGCCACACCGAAAGGCAGGCTACTCTCAATTCTGAACGGGACAGATGAACAGAACCGACAACGTACTTTTATTGCAGCGGAACCCATCGAAGTCTTTGCAGAACAACTGGCAAGGTGTCTAAGTGAGCATATTCTCAGCACCGGCGCATGTGAAATTTGCCTGGAACCCGGCCGCTGGATATGCAACAACGCAATGCACCTCTTGCTGACCGTCGTAGACAAAAAAGAGGACGATCTGGTAATCGTCGATGCAGGTATCAACGCGGTCGGGTGGGAACGTTTTGAAAGTGACTATGTGCCGCTGGTCAACCTGAGCCGACCGGCAATCAAAGAGATACCGTGCCAAGTGCTCGGATCGCTTTGCACACCACACGATGTCTGGGGACAAGCCTGCTGGGGTGAAAATGTTCTGCCCGGCGATGTGCTGCTCGTGCCCGACCAGGGCGCATATACATACAGCCTGCGTCAAGAGTTCATCAAATCGGTGCCATCCGTTGTTTCACTCGAACCTTGATCGTGCTGTAAGTGTCTGCTAGTTTTTGTGAGTGAATGTCCACGGATTTGGGCAAGTATTCGGAAAGAGGAAGGCTGTGTTAAAGCTTACGACGGCAAACAGGATCGTCAATGACGACCGTTTAAATAGGATTATACGCAAGGATCTGATGGCCGGCCACGCGGAAGGTGCGGCATTCGGGGGAATGGTCGGATTAGGCGAAACATATCTTCCGGCATTCGTGCTGGCGGTTGGACTCGGTGAAATCACGGCAGGCTTGGTGGCCAGTGTGCCGCTGCTGGCCGGCGGCCTGATGCAGATGATCTCGCCGTTGGCTGTTCGCCGTTTGGCCTCCTACAAACGGTGGGTGTTGATCTGCGCTTTCGTGCAAGCCGCGAGCTTTGTTCCCATGGTTTTAGCCGCGGCCAGGGGCCGGGTTTCGACTACCGCTATCTTGCTCGTGGCGGCGATCTATTGGGCCAGCGGCCTGGCGACCGGTCCCGCCTGGAACACTTGGATGGGCGCACTGGTTCCCCGTACCGTCCGCGCCCGCTTTTTCGCACATCGCACATTGGCATCACAACTAGCCGTGTTGGGGGGGTTCGTGGCCGGCGGCTGCCTGTTGCAATGGGCCGATGCGCATGACACCGTACTCATCGCCTTCCTCATCCTTTTCATTGCGGCTGGTGGATGCCGTTTATTGTCACTATGCCTGCTGTCATTCCAACAAGAGCCGGCCCTCTTGCGCAAGAACATGAAGCGCATTCCTGCCCGCGAAATCGTGATGCGCATGCACGGCACGGGCGTCTATCGGTTATTACTGTATCTCGTTGTTGTGCAAGGCTCCGTACAACTGGCCGGACCATTTTTTACGCCGTACATGTTCATAAAGTTGCAACTATCATACGGCGAATACGTTGTTCTGATAGCGATGTTTTTTATAACAAAAATTTTCATGCTGCCCGTCTGGGGAAGTTTTGCACATCGGCTCGGCGCTATGCGGCTGCTTTGGCTCGGAGGAATAGGAATAGCGCCGTTGCCGGCCATGTGGATATTTTCCGACAATTTCGGGTGGTTATTATTCACTCAAGCACTCTCCGGTGTGAGTTGGGGGGCGTATGAACTGGGATTTTTTCTGCTCTTCTTCGATTCGATTCCCGAGGAAGAGCGTACCGGCGTATTGACGTTCTATAATCTCGCCAATACGGTGGCGTGGGTTCTCGGTTCGGCCGTCGGCGGCCTTTTACTGTATAGCCTGGGCACGCAACCATTCGCCTACCTGCTACTGTTCGGCATATCGTCGGTCGGCCGCTGTCTTGCCCTGCTGGTGCTCAAGGGCGTGCCGACAGCGGTCGCTGCGACCGCATGTGCAATAGGCGTGCGCACGGTTGGTGTTCGTCCTATGGACACCTCGATTGACGTTCCAATTTTGCCGAGTTTGCCCGACCCCGCGAACGTACTGACTGAAGAATATCCGCACATGCCCAAGCGTCATGACGATTGTCAAGCAATCATTTGCCGGAGTCTCGAAAACGGCCAAATGGGTCCGCAAATTATCTTGACGGAACACGGCTGGGAATCTGCACAACACTTGCCTTGGCAACGAGTACAGATTCCCGAGGCAATGCCCATCCACGGACCCACAAACTTATTGTCCATATCGGATACGAGTGTTTTGCCCCAACAGCAGCCTCCACGGGCAGGAGCTGCCACGATAAATGCCAAGACTTAGGAGTAAAACCATGTCGGAAAAAGCAATTCTTGTCGTTGATGGACAGCAAATCGAATTGCCCATCATTACCGGAACGGAAGGAGAGCGCTCGCTCGATATCAGCAATCTCAGAAGCCGTACCGGGCTAACAACCTGCGATCCCTCGCTGGGCAACACGGCCACTTGCAAGAGTGAGATTACTTTCATCGACGGAGAGAAAGGAATTTTGCGATATCGGGGCATACCCATAGAGGAATTCACCGAAAACCCCAACTTCATTGAAGTTGCCTGGCTGCTTATTTCCGGTAACCTACCCAGTTCCGAGGAGCTGGCGGAGTTTCGCGACCTTCTGACCGCGAATGAACTGTTGCACGAGGGACTCCGACACCAGTTTCAGCATATACCGGTCGAAGCGCCGCCGATGGCTATCCTCTCAGCCACGTTGAGCAACATGGCATGCTTCTACCCGGGATTCTTATCCCTGGATACCCCCGGCACTTTCAACGAAGCAGCCGCTCGATTGATCAGCAAGGTTCGCACTATCGCAGCCTATTCATACCGCCGATCCCAGGGGCTGCCGGTCGTGTACCCCGATCCCAGCCTTAGGTACTGTGCCAATCTTCTTCACATGATGTTTTCGATTCCATATCAGCAATACGTGATCACACCTGAAATCGAGGACGCTTTTAATCTGATATTTATTCTCCATGCGGATCACGAACAGAACTGCAGCACCGCGACCGTGCGAACGGTGGGCTCATCCCGAGCAAATCTCTTCGCTTCGTGCGCGGCGGGCGTCAGCGCACTTTGGGGACCTTTGCACGGCGGCGCCAACGTCGAGGTTATCGGAATGTTGGAGCGAATCCGCGCCGGTGGAATGTCGGCCGAGGACTGTATCGCGGCGGCCAAGCAGCGCGATAGCAAGTTTCGCCTTTTTGGATTCGGGCATCGCGTATACAAAAACTACGACCCCCGAGCAATAATCCTTCAACAGACCTGCGACCGGGTCTTCACTCAATTGAAGATAACAGACCCGTTGCTGGACATCGCGCGCAAGCTGGAAGAACTGGTCCTCAAAGATCCCTACTTTGTCGATCGCCATCTCTACCCGAACGTCGATTTTTACAGCGGAATTCTACTCCGGGCAATGGGTATTCCAACCAACATGTTCACCGTCTGCTTCGCCATTGGTAGACTGCCGGGCTGGATCGCCCACTGGAAGGAACAGCACGATGATCCGGGAAGTCGCATCACGCGCCCCCGTCAGGTCTACGTCGGCTCCGGGAAACGGAAATATGTGCCCGTGGAAGAACGCTAGTGCTTTGTCAAATTTTGATTCTGGGGTTGAACGATTTCAGTTTCTTCCGGGCATGTTTACTCCTCAAGCAGGCCAAGCATATCGTCGGCATCGCCAACCTCCGCAAAAATAGCGTTCCGCTCATTGTCATCATCCATTTCTTCCATCGCTATCATCCATTGTTGGGCAAGGATGGCAATGTCGTCGTTGGCTACTTTCTCGTTGATGTATTCCGTAGCCACTTTAGCTGCAGTTAAAGCGGTTCGTGGTGTAACTGCAACCGACTGGACTACATTGGTCGGTCTAACAATTGAATTTTCCATCCGGCCCTGTCCATAGTAGCTTGAGAAAATTCCCAAGTCACCCAGATCGACCGTACCAGATCCGTCGAAGTCAGCGGCATAGGCGTATGGATTTTCTGTCGTGACGCCCGGCTGCTGGCCATAAACCGATGAGAAGAAGGCCAAATCTCCCAGTCCTACCTGCCCGTCGTTATCGAGGTCGCCTGGCACGGTTGCCGGTTCCGAGGCTTTCACCACAGTATCGTTTGGCAGTGTCTGTGCGGCAGAAAGCTGCGGTTCAACTTCCGGTTCGGTGGAAGCATATGACATAACGCTACCATAAGTCATCGCCAGAATTCCCAAATCGCAGACGTCCACCTGATCATCGTTATTGAAATCTCCGTCGCTCCATTGAACGCCATTACCGGTGCCGTAATGCGCCGCCAGAATGCCCAAGTCGGACACATCTACAACGCCGTCACCGTTTGCATCACCTGGCATATAAAGTAAATCGTTGCCACCCGGCGAAGGTTGAGGGGGCACAAGAATAATTGCATCGGCTACCACCGTGCCGCCGGCAAGGTTGGTCAACTCGACCGCCGCAATACCGCTATCGAAGCTGTAGACTCCAAGGCTTTCCCAGATGACCCCGTCGTAGCTGCCGTCATCGGGCGCTACGGTTTGGTTCACGGAAACCGTACCTCGCGTGATGTTGCTATCCAAAATACGATAGGGCGCGTCGACGGCATTGGCTTCATCCGCCGGCCAGGTGGCGAAGACTTCATATTGCCCGGGAGGAACCTGCAGCATCCACATAGCGTACTCGGCGCCAGTACCGGGTATCTGGGTGCGATAGTCATTCTGCCAACCGTCGCCTTGCTCGATTTGCCAGATGCCTCGCTGGCGATAACCCCACTCACCGTCGTCTTTTTCGGCTACGGGATTAAGCACGTTCGTGAGGCTGAAAACGAACGAGTCGCTGCCGTCGACGGAGGGATTTCCGTATAGATCAGATACAGCTCCGGCTGCCCATGCCACAATTACCTCACCCTCCTGGAGTGTATCGCCGTCGAGGTCGTACCTGTACTGAACAGTTCCCCCACCGAGATCTTGTATTTCATCGACAGTGACTCCCGTAATGCTGACGTCGTCTATGCCTATACTGGCCGGGTCGAGTCCGGCTTGACTGGCGTCAGTCCATTGGAGAGTAATATAGCCTGGATCGACACTGACAACCTGTCCGGACAGCGGCGAGACCAACGAGGCGGTTGGACCTTGCTCAATCAGGTCGTTCACGTCGATCAGGAAGGTTTCCGCATAAGACAATCCGCCCACGTCGGTGGCCGTGATTTCTATCGGAACGACCGGTTCGGTCTCGTGGTCGAGGCTGACCGTATCGAGCAACTTCAGTGTGTTTCCAACAACTTCGAAGCGCGGATCCGAGAGGGCAAAGGTGTGCATATCGTACGGATCGGGATCCGCGACGCTGAGAACGCCTATTACTCCGCCGGGCAAGTTTTCATCGACACTGCTGTTGTCGAGTACGATATCTGTGGGTGGGGAGTTGGGTCCGATGAGTAGAACATCGTCGATGACCACATGACTGTCGAGATCCCCGAACCCGAGCAGGTCGAAGTAGAGTGTCACTTCGGTCCCGGCAGCCACGCCGCTGATATCGACCTGCACGGTCCAGGGCAATGTGACGGCGCCGATATTGCCGGAAGTTGCCACGCCCGGATTGACGACCTCCGGTCCGAAGAAGATTTCACCCGAGTGTTGGATATTGAGGAAGGCGTCGGTCATGGAAAGACCATCAACCGGTCCCACAACCGGTGTCATGGTCCCGCTGTCGAGCAAGGCCACTTCAAAAGCATCCAGTGGATGAGCCGTTGTGGCTCCCAATGACAGATCGTAAATCGAGAACTGCAGCGTCTCGATGTCGTCGGGAATTATGAATGACTGTGAGAAACTTGTGAAGAAATCGCTTGCCTCGTCGAGCACGGCCCGGCCAGCGTCGACATAAGCGCTTCCGCTGGTGGTCCAACCGAAACCGGCATCGAGCGGATCGGCGACGTCGAACGTGCCGTTGGTAACATCCAGGGAAGGTGAACTCGGGGATCCGGAAAGAACGGGAACGCCGCCGGTCGATTCGGGTTGCGTGGATACGACGGGGTTTTCTTCCGGTGTGTCGCTCGTCGTGACGACTGCATCCTCATCGATTATATTATCGACACGGACAGAATTGAAACTATCGTCGGCCAAGAGAGGTAAAGTTCCCCCTCCTCTTGCCCCCGGATAGTTCCATTGATCCAGTACATCAAGCATGCGTATGTATTCAATCAAGCCATCGATGACATCAGCCGGAGAATCGTTGAATTTGCTCGAACCGCTTGTGAATTGGAACTCGCGTGCTTGTTGCTGGGGATCGTCGAAGGCCAAGGCCAACGTAATGAATTGGTAGTCGTTGATCGAGCCGACTTTGTTTTTAAGATCCGCAATGCCGGGATCGTCGCCGTGTTGTCCCATTAGATTGTAGCGTCTGACCCATGCGCCGGTGGGAGAGTAGTAAACCTTGGTGTTCGCAACATACTCGTCGTAAAAGCCGAAGGTGTGACCGGTTTCGTGGCACATGATCCGCCCGAAGAAATAGCCGAAATCATCAGGCGTGGCGGCAAGGTATCCCAATCCGCAAACTTCCTGCGCGGTCAAGGACGACCATAATGTATAGACGATGTCACGACTGTCGAAGTTCGTGATTTCTCGCAAACGGTATAGCTTTGAAGCGGGTGTCAGGTTTGGCTGGATGGTGCGTTGCTCGAGATATCTGGGATCCCAATCGAAGTCGGCTCGACGGTCCAGCAATAGCGTATCGTAGCTGTTCCAGGCGAAATCGAAAGTGCCCAGCCCAAGAGTACCGCCACCAAGAGAGTCGTCGATGGTTACATTGCTGCCACCAGCCGCCGCATCATCCATATCGATTATGCCAGCATTGTCAAATTGACCATAGATCTGGTCGTAGACGGTCATAATGCCGACCTGAAACTGGTCGAGAAGAGCGCTATCCAGCGTTTTGGCTACATTGTCATTGGAGGCCGACTGAAATGCCGTTTGCATCTTGTTCCAGGCGGGGTCCAAGAAGTTGGCGTGGTTATAGTAGACGTCTTCAATCGCCGTGCACATATCTTCGAGGGGAACGAGCAGTTCCATCTTCTCGACGGATTGTGCCTTGAGCATGAGGTTGACATTGACACCCGCCGTGGGCATGTCCTCAGTGAGATGCCGGCCGTTATGGTAGATTTCCAGTTCCGCAGTGGGAAAATCGGCCTGGGCGTCGGCCGTGAACACCAGCCAACTCCGCTGTTGGAAAAGATCCGAATCGTCGCCTATGCTGAAGCCGGCACCGGCGTTCTGGGTGATCTCGAAACGCGTGCCGGTGGGGTGATCGACTCGGATACTCCGTTCCTGGTCTTCGCGCGTGCGGCCGAAGTTTATCACCGCGTCATCGCGATCCGAATCGGTTATGTCGGGCATATAAAAGAAATCATAGCGGCCTTCGGGTATAACCTGGTTGCCGGCTCCGCCCGGTAGTGGTTTCAGACGGTTGACGCGCACCGATGCATCGAGCAATGTCAATTCGGTCCGCTGCATATCCAAGGAGCCGTTGTTTATACGATCGAAGAATGTGTCTGGCAAGATGCCCACAAATTCCAGCTCGACGAAACCATGGGCAGGGATCGTGGTTTCGTGGAAGCGGATGGGATCGGGACTGTCGAAAAGACCGATGTCTCCACCGCCGGGATCCTTGAATATGAGGAAGCTGTTGGGATCGGCCCAAAGCTCGATATCCACGGGCTGATCGGAGGTGTTGCGAATTGTAATCTTGTGCTGGTTGACTCGCTCCACTTCCGCTATTTCGTCAGTACCGAGTTTATTCGTGCCGGCGGTGCGTTCGACATATGGGCCACCGGTGTCGGCCGCAACAACTTGCGTGTGGATTGGAGTACCCACTTCCACCTCACGTGGATCATAATCGATGAACAGCGCCGCCAGATCGGTTTCGTTTCCGCTCGTGTCTTCGAATTTCAACACACTCAACGATACGTTGTCGATATAAACCTCGCTGGTAAGGCCGGGATCTTTCAACCGGAGCGTCAGTGTACATGTCTTGCCGAGGACCGCAGCGCGAACCGGATCAGAAAACGGCAGGTAGTAGGTTGTAAAGCCGTCGGTGTCATCCTCGGTCAACAAGGAACCCACGAAGTAGCTTACGCCCGTGGCAGCGTCGGTGATCTCGACTTCCAGCATTGAACTGTCAACGCCCTTTTTTACCTGCAAGGACACTTTCAGGGTGGAGACGTCCTCGGGCACGTACAAGCGGTTGTGCATGATTTGTGAGCTTAAATAGCTCAGCTCGAGAAAATGGTTTCCATCCTGTTCGTGCAGATAGTCGGTCGGCACTGCTAGCGGGGCGGTGTTAACCGATCCGCCATGGAACGACCAGCCCGGGATATTGTCGACTTGATCCACCGGCGGCATGTGCTGTCCGATATGAAGCGTGCCGGACTCGAAATCGCCGTTGAACACAGTGGGTACCGCTTGCAGCCGCGCCGGCGTGTCGGCGTGATCCGGCTCGGTGTTGTCCACGAAAACATCCACCGACGTTCCTCCACCAAACTGGAAACCTCCTCCCAGAACCGACCAGTACCAACCTTCCATTATGCCTTCCCAGATGGCATCCTCGTCGCCGAAATCGGGCATGAGCTCGTCACGTTCATTGGCCAGATACCATGGTACATCGTTGTATTCCAGAACCATGACACCACCCAACTCCTTGGTATAGTCCTTGTCGCTGAGCGTACGGTAGATATAATCATCGCCGAATTCCCTGGTGTTCAAGTCAACTGTGCCGGCGTACCATGACGTTACGCGGCCGTGAGTGCCGGCCACGAGATCATCTTCCGTAAAACCGGCACGGTCGTCGAGCTGGCGATTGATGTCGGCCCCTTCAATGGCACGACCGTTGGGAGTCAAGGTAAAACCGTAGGGATTGGCCACTTCCTGATAATAATTGTCGAAGAAGGCGATATTCGACCAGCGTTCTACGTCAGGATCTTTGAAATCGGCATAGTGCAGAAAAGTCGTGGCCATATCACCGCTGTCGACGATCATGGCCGCCAGCATTCCGAGCACGGGTCCGCCGGCCCTTGTTGCGGCCAGGGTCGTGATATCGGCGCCGCTGACGTCCAGGGAAGGCTGATTGAAATCGTGCGGGTCGAGTGTGGTCACGTGAATATTATCGATTTCCGGCATGTATGTGCCCACACGCTGCACGATCTCGCTATTGACGACGGTGCCTCGAGAGTGGCCGATGAAGTGCATGGGCGAAGCAAAGAGTTTGCCGCCCAACTCGGCGTCGAGCTGCACCATAGCGGCAAAAGACGCATCGGCGGCAGCCTCGGCAAAGCCCGAATCGCTGATGTTCGATTCCTTATTCCAGTCGAGTACCAGCACAACGGGCTTTCCGTCTTCCAGCGCTCCCGCGCCGTCTTCGAGGGTAATGTCTTCCACCCACTTGCCGGTTTCGCGGTTGTAGCGCAGCACGTGTCCATCACCGCCCGATTCAGCGATCATGTGCGCCAATGTTATGAAGCCCTCCGGTTGTTGATAAAGGGGATCGCCGATGATGGGCATCGGCTGGAAGCCGTGAGTAAGGATGGTTACGCTGGGGTAGGGCGTAGGCGCGGGATCCAGAGGATTGGTTTTTAACTCGTGCCACTCACGGCCCGTCAGGCCGCCGCCTTCGGCGATCACACCCCAATAGTATGTCTGGTTGGGCGTAAGTTCGATGTAATCGGGGATTATAAACTCGAAGTCGGTGGTTATCGTATCGGCGGGCAATTCGTAGGTAAGAATACGGTTGGGATTGCCGTCTTCGAAACCGTCGACCGATATATCGTCGGGGAACAATCCTTCTCCATCCGGCAAAAGGCTAACGTAAACCGTGCATACCACCGGTGCGTTGCCGATATCCGAACGGTCTACTTCCCATGTCAGCGTGATCTGCGACTGATGCGATTCCAACGAATGAACTGGCAAGCCCACCTGTGTCGAGAGCCCCTGCAACCTGCCACCCACCGTGAGCGGAGTGATATGTACGCCGGGATTGGCGATATCGATGGGCGTCCGTTCCGCCAGATAGGGATCAAGAATCTGAGCCTCGGCCGTGGCGGTCAATTGTGACGTATCCATCACCAAGACTTCGCCCATCCCGCTGTAGGCGGCAAACAGCCGCGAGCCGTCGCCGCTCAATGTCACGCTTGTGACGAAGGCCGAATCGATTGGCGTGGTGGAGCCCAGATACGTAGGATCGCCGTTGATTCCGAATGGATCTCGCACTACCCCTACCTTGTCGCCTCGTTCGCCGGCGAAACCATAAAGCAACGCCAATTCCCAATCAGCTACAAAGGCGTAATCCAGTGTTGGGGAGACGATCACCTCGCGTGGCGTTAAAATGCTCGTGTAGTATCCCGTATAACCAGGATTCACCAGCGGATTCAGGTTGCCGCCCTCGACGGCCGTTTTCACATGGTTGATATGCGGTCCCGAGGAAGTCAATTCGATCGTGCTGAAATTCACTCGAGGCGCCGGCCCGGAAGCGGAAAGCGAGCCGCCCCAAGGCGTGAAACTGCTGACGCGATAGCGGTAGGTCAAGGTGGCGAAGCATGGATCGGACGAGGCCGTGATCGACATGGGCACACCCTCCAGCCGCGTGTCGTAGATCAAGTTACCCCATCCCGCCGGCAAGGGATTCG